>NZ_JBFRLK010000022.1:0-30393 GCF_041469805.1 Vibrio sp. 10N.286.48.C11
GGTTTTCGCTATTCCGATCACCGATTTCGGAGTTAGGCTAAAAGTGATCGGATAATCGCGGAATCAGTGATCGGTTTAAACCGAAATGGGTGATCGGATAATCCCGAAATGACTGATCGGAATGCTCCGAAATATGCAATAAATCAACTATGTCGTTGACGATATTAGCCCTACTGGTTTCGGTGAAGAAAACATTCTTATAATTCAGTTCCTTTGGGACTATCGAATTCCTAATGTCACCTGCATAGTCAGGAATACCCGTTTCACCCTTTTGCCGACGAACAACGTCAAGGTGCGTTCTTGGTAGATCCCCATACTGTATAAACTCCGACAAAACTAGCCCTGCGCCGATAGGCGGTAGCTGCTCATCATCTCCTACGAATATGATTCGTGTACTCTTAGGCAGCTTCATAATTAACTTATAGAGGCTAGGCACATCAACCATAGATGCCTCATCAATCACAAGTAACGTTGACTCATGGATATTGATATCTGCGTCATTCAGCATCAAGAATCTATGTATAGTTTGAGTTTCAACTAGGATGGACTCATGCAATCGCTTTGCTGCTCTACCACTTAGTGCAACTCCGTACACTTTGAAGTCAAGAGCCATATAGCTATCGACAATTGCCTTCATTACAGTTGTTTTACCCGTACCTGCTCCACCTGTTAGGATAAATACGTGATGCTCAAGACTCCGAATTATTGCTTCATTTTGCTTCTCAGTTA
Source organism: Vibrio sp. 10N.286.48.C11 (assembly GCF_041469805.1). NCBI lineage: Bacteria > Pseudomonadati > Pseudomonadota > Gammaproteobacteria > Vibrionales > Vibrionaceae > Vibrio > Vibrio sp. 10N.286.48.C11. The sequence goes on from NZ_JBFRLK010000022.1 coordinate 730, forward strand.
ATGGGAACTTGAATTGAGCCACTGCATTTTTGTAGGCCTCATCAGCCCTAGAGCGCCACCCACTCCCTAAGTTCGCCAAATAGTTTATACGCTTGGCGATCACGCTCTCCATGATGTACAGGCCAGTATGGTGAACCTGCTGAGTCTTATCGTTGTAATAGATAGCGAGCGAGCTGTGAGCATTTACAAGGCACTCCTCAGCCAAACTTTCATCATCCTCACAGATCTCCATAACCAAGTGCCAAAGCTCGTCAATTTGAGCGACTGTGTGTCCTTCTTTACAGTGCTGATGCATTGCCTTTTCAACTATTGCATTCATCCTTCGTGGGTCATACAGATCTACTTTGAAAGCTTCAGTTGCTAATGTATCTGTATCTTTAAATGAGACACCAAAGTACTGTAACAAATAAGGATTTTGTTTTATCTGTTGTACAGCCTCAGACTTGTGGTACTTAAAAAGTCTTTGCTGAACTGATGGCGGAATGCCCATTTTTGCAAAATAGAGAGCATCGTTTAGGTTTTCGTATTTTCGATACCCTTCTGCGAGCTTACTTGCCAGTTGAGGTGTGAATAGGTCACTTATCTCCTTCGTTTCTCCTGTTTCAAGTAACTCAAATAACTTTACCCCAAATGCCTCGAAGACTCTTCGCGCTTTTATCTCTCCAATACCCTCGAAATCTGGTTCCCTAGAAACAAACTGAATAAACTCTTCTACTGTTTCTGGTAGCACCATAACAGCGTCCGGTTGGGTAAAAGAATATTGTGTAAGCTCATAACCACTATGGTTTACAGCCTTCTCGTCCACGTCTCCTAACAACTCCCATACCTGACCTGCTCTTGGTTCAGCATTGAGCTTCTTTTCGTTTAATTCTACCGAAGCATAGGATTTAGCTGGTACACGATTTACATAGTCGTCGATCCGCACGAACATACCATTGAATCTGTACATGCCATTTCTCAAGCCGTACACAGTTGTGATTCTGATGTAATACCGAGATGACACATTCATAAAATATTACCCATAGTATTGATGACCTCTTCCAGCTCGGAATAACGAGACAGTTTGGCTTTAAGCTCCAATATCTCAGACCTCAACTTGTTATTTTCAGCCTCTAGAAGCCTAACTTTAATAGCACTATTGTCTCGCTCTTTACTGGAGGATGCTCTAGTGGCGGTTGATTTTCCAACCGAACTAGGAAGAATTCCTATACTACGCAGGTATTTCTCTAGATCTTCTAGGGCTTTAGCAAGGGCAGGGTTTTGTCTAAATGCTGACTTGCCTATATCAGCTTGCTTTGATATTTCACCTCGGTTGAGCTTGCCTCGATGAATCATGCTCTTATAATCTGAATCAGACTTAGTGGCCTTCCATACCTCAAACTTGTACAAGTTTTCTTGAGCCAACTGTTGACCGTTTGCCATTCCTATTCCTTATGTGTTTTTAGCACCTAGCACGCGATACACTGTTTGTCGAGATACACCACACTCTTTGCTAATCTGTGACTTGGGAATACCTGCACTCGCTTTTTGACGGATTGCCTGAACTACATCTTGAGATAAAGAAGGGCGACCAATATTTTTTCCCTTTGCTTTTGCTGCTTGCATTCCTTCACGCTGCCTAATATTAATCAGCTTTCGCTCAAACTCTGCGAATGCACCGAGCATTTGCATCGTCAATTTGGCAAAAGGATCTTCTTTAGTTGAAAACTCTAATTTTTCACTTAGAAAGATAACCGAAGCGCCTTTATTGTTTATCATTTCGATAATGCTTTGAAGGTCGAGGAGGTTCCTAGCTAGCCTGTCAATAGAGTGAACATACAGCTCGTCGCCTAAACGAAGGTACTCAATGCACTCTGTGAGTACTGGTCTGTTTCGTACAGTCTTAGCAGACATTCTCTCTACAAATAGTTTGTCTACATCAATACCGACTAATTGCCTGTCAATGTTCTGATCTGCACTGGACACTCGTATGTATCCAACTTTTTGAATTGTCATAAGTAAACTCACCTAGGTATCGTAACAAAAACACTACGCATTAAGTTACAACCTGTCAACAAATATGAATAGACCTTATGTTACACACAAAAACAGCACCTCGGCAGGTGCTGTTTTTGTGTAACTAAAGTGTACCTTTATGGACAGTGTTTCAAGAAATCCAGTATACGGAATGATTATTTGTCCTTGAAATAGTCAGGTAGGTTTTCCATATTGAAAAGCTCACTATCCGTCAGCAAGTCAATGACTTTACCATTCTTAACCACGAAAGAACCTTCCATGTTTTGCGCTGTTCGAAGTTCAGGTTTTAGTAAATTTTCGATAACTTCAAGAGCCTTACTAAGCTGCGCTTTATCACTCTCATGCAATTGCTTGATCGTAGCTAATTCAGATTGTGTATATGTTGTGGCCTTGGGGGGGGCAATAGAGGCGATGACACTGTTTCGTTTGTCCTGCGCTTCAACTAACAGCAACCGAATTTCATTCTCTTTTCCATCGACTTCATGCTCCAGTTCATCCACGCGTGTGGTCAATCTCTCTATATCCAAGTTTTGCTTCCTGACCTTTAATTCGAGCTTGACCTTAGCGTCAGGTTTTTCCTCTTTCTTACCGACAAAGTTATCGATCAGAACCTTATATCGACTACCTGCTCTCCTTAATGTAGAACTATCGACAGGCATCCCATACTCTGTCATTTTTTGTGCTACATACTCCGAAAGTTTACGCGAAGATGCAAACGTCGAATTTGATGCAGTTAGCTCAATGAGAATTTTCTCAACAAATTCAACTCGTTTCTTCGCAAGAGATTGTTTCCTCTCAATTAAAGTTGCCATAACGCTATCTCTGGTTTCCGGTACTCATCAGAGCCAATATCTCATTATTGGTTAATCCTCGAAGATCAGCCTTCGTTTTTGCCACTGCCACTAAATACTCTATATCAGACAGGTCTTCAGTAGACTGACCCACTCGATCTTTAGCCCTAACCTCTATTTTTCTTCTGAGCCTAGAGGCTTGCATTTTTAGTCTATCACTATGTAAATACGGAATTCCCTCAGTTTCCTTTAACCTTAACATGAGCATTTCTTGCTCACTTGCACCGTGAACTTTCATTGAATTCAATAGTTGCAAGCCCTCGTCAGACACATAATAGATACCGTTAACATTGGCGTTAGCATCTTCAATCACGTTCTTGCGCACTTCCCAATATGATGCTTTGATAACACACTCCATTTTCTCGTTCTCGAGTTCTTTTATTTCTGTCTCAAGCATTTCAAAGTTATCCAACTTTGTATTTATTGTTTTAATGTCATCACACAAAAGACGAATTGTTGAAGTGATCGCAGGGAGGTTGTTGTTTGTGCACACAGTTAATGGACATGCATGGCAGTTTTTCTCACCAATGCTGTTAATAATTTCCTTAGGACATTCTCCACCAGTAGGGCAAATGTGGGTACGGAAGTAAGCAATATTGTTGGTGTTAACTCTCCCCAACTCGGTAAGTCCGTTGAGTTGAATTACAGTTTCGCCCATATCGAAATTTACCGATTGAGCGTTATACTTATCTATTGTCTTACTTGGTGAATCATTCAATTCCTTCTCAAAAGCCTGCTGGTTAATTTCCAGATCACGCACAGATAGTATGGTATTCTGATCGTTTATCTTAGCATCATCTATGATCATAACTATCTGATTAATCAATTCCTTTGAGGCGCTATCTGGTAGACTTTTTGTATAGTAGTCGACTGTCGCTTCAGATTGACCAGTCAAGTATTTCCCAACCACATTCGACCCTAAAATTGGTGCAAAAACACTAACCGTCATAGTTCGCAACGAGTGCGGTGTTACTCGAGTTTTTCTAATGACAGGTGTAAATGCAACGGCCTTGTGACAATCATGATATGAAACTGAAATATCGCATAGCTTTGTATCAAACTCGCCTAAACTCGTAAGGTGGAGGAACTCACTCACTGAATAGTTAAGTGTAGGGGTAAAAAGTGTTGTAGGCTCAAAGCTAACACCATTGCGGGTTAGGAACGCTTCATATTCATTGATCATTTCACTAAATAAGTGAGGACACGCGGCGTCGTTGTGAAACTTTTTTATTCTAAATAATGGTGAGATATTTCCCCATTTAGAGTCCTCATAACCACCATATGGAATGTCACCACAAATACTCGGGTTGGACTCCATTGCCCTTTTTTTGATCTTATATACCTTGCGTAAAATCTCCATCGTCTCTTTAGATACCGTGACCGGATACGGCTCATTTTTTGCCTTATCGTTTGTCACTATCAACTGTTGGTACGCGCCACCATTGGGAGAATATAAATTGAAGCACTCTCGATCATCCAGCCAAATAGCATTTGACCTTCTCAGCCCAGAGTGAAGACCTAAATTCATTAGAGACCATGCGATGTGATTATGGATATACACGTTCTCATCTTTAGTGCCATATATCTTCCTGACCGTATCATTCTTGACCAGCTTTATTTGAGGCATTTGGCTTAGGTTTACTCTACCTATTTTCATAGGAACGCTACCGTCAATATTGACATTTCGATTTACTACAACATAGTTCCGACAGTTCACACCTGTTTCTATCGCTCTCTCTGACTCATCTAGAATCTGATTAGTGACCTCTTTACAAAAACTACGCAAACCAAGCCAATACTCTAACCCAAAGACATACTTGGTATTTTTCACATACCTGTTACCCTTTTTTTCCTTAGCCTTTCCAACAAGAGGGTTTCTAAAGCTCTGCACCAACCCCGAATCTAAAGTAGTAAGATAATCAAAGAAATTGCTGATTATTAGCAAAGCATCCCTACCACTGTTGTTACTTTTAGTATCATCTCGGTGGACAGCAGAGGTCATATCATAAACAAACTGTTGAAGCGTTACTGGGTATTGAAAGCCCTCTGTAAATTTTTCTCGATTTTCAATTTCAAATACATTGCTCCGCTGAACGTAAATACTATGCAGCAAATCTTCAGGTCGCTCTGGATAGGAAAACTTTCCGGAAAAGTCAGTACTGAAATAAGCGGGCAGATATGAGAATAGGTACTTATTAAAAATACTGAGTCGCATCTTTTTTTGCTTGACTGTTCCAGCTTCATTTGAGGTCGCTCGAATATAGTCATGTTGCGCAGCCACCCAGATGTTATCCTCATTCAGTTGTTCAGGGTAAAATGCTGAATCACTTCCTCCTTTACCAGACCAGTAGCCATAATCTATAAGGTTTTTTCTATCTCTGATAGGAACTATGATCTCTTTGATTCCCTGAACATTTTTACCGACTAGCTTCCATAGTTTGCTCGATTTTTCACTGTATACTGCTGTGTTCGATGCTGACTTTGCGCTCGTTTGTATTGTTACTCTCCTTTTGGTGAACTCTTTGTAGATATCGTTTTCACTCATAAGTTCAGCGCGAACCAGTAAGTCAATCGCAGGGCTGATATTGTAACTTGCGGGGCTGTTATCATGATGCTGCATTAAATTATCATGATAGCTGAGCAAAACATCCACGGTAATGTCATTTGCGTCTGTAATTCCATAAGCCACAATGATGTCTGCTAACCTCTTGAAAGACTGATTGAGCTTATCAGTCGACAACTTTTCTAATTGAATATGTTTCACATACCATTTTTTGAATGATGGTACTTGTATGAATGAGATGTTGGTTTCAAATCGCTTCATTGTCGCACCAAGCCATAAATCACTGGCCAGCGGAGGGATAAATTGGCTCATAGCTGTAGTGCTAATACGTGTCGCAGCATTTGTTGATTTAGGGTGGGAACCTACCATTGGGTTCAATGCAACAAGTTTTTTTAAGGCAAGGTAAGATACAAAGAGACGCATATTGTGCATGCGATTAAAGATGTCATTCGGTCTAATCTTATTGGATGATGGAACAAGCTTATCCAACACGGGAAGGTATTTCTCTTTAGTATCGCCACGAACCTCCATTTTCAGCAAAGATTCCATCTCCACCAAAAAACTTTTAATTTCAAAAAGTTGCATTTGGGATATTTTATTCAAGGTAGCAATACAATCATCACTACCATCGTCAGCACCTTTAAATTTTCGTTTGTACGAAGCAGGAAAAGCACTATCGCAACTCTCTTTTAATTTAATGCTAAAGGAATCAACAATAGTTCTGAAACTGTCTATTGTGAGGGTATCGTTGAAGATCATAATTTTTTACTCTGTTTTTCGATCATAGCGAACTTGTTGGTAGGCCTACCCTCGTAAAAGGCGGTTTCATGCTCCATTAGTGCTTTGTTTGTGTCTTCAATCTTTTGCGCCATTTTCACAAAGCTTTCCTTGGAATATTTTTTAGTGCTCTTGAGTTCAGAGTGGCGCATATAGTACTGAATCTCTTGATCTGAATAACCCTGACCGCCTTCAGGACGCGGAGCAAAGTTGCGCATAAAGACCGCATAGAAGTGACGCATCGAGTGAGTTCCAAGCTTGTCGAAAATCTCATCAGTCAAACCCGCTCTTGTAAGATTACGATTCCAAGCCTCACAGATGGTACTCTCACTTGAGTGAAAATATGGAGGGTAAATCATTTCCTCAGTGAGTTTATTTTTGACTCCACGCGACTGTAAAAATAGATATTCAGAACCCGATTCCGGGCGCTCATTCTCCAAATAAAGTGTTAACTCTTCAAAAAATAGAGTCTTAAACGGCTCAATCAAGTGGACTAAGTAATGGTCAATGGATTTACCTGCTACATTAGTATAACTAACTGATTCTAAATAACTGATTGTGCCTTTGTCGTGTAGCTTGACGTGTTCTTTTACTACGTCAACATCTTGAAACCTGATAGAAGCGGCCTCAGAGATACGCAACCCGCCTCCAAAACAAAGTGCATATATGGCTCTATCGCGATGGGTTTTGACATTGATATAGAATTGTCCAACGCATTCAAGGGGAAAGAACTTATCGTGTTCTGCTTTTGGTGTGGATGGAAGTTTAAAAAAGTTCTTAATCATTGTGACCTTTGCACCACCAGATATACAAGATGCCATGTAAGACCTTTCAACTAAGGCAGCGCGTTCTCTGTATGATAAGTGCCTGACTTTTCCAAGCTCTTGACCAACAGCAGTTAGCCCTTGTTCTACATCTATTAGCCCATCCGCATTGCGCTGGCGTTGCAAACTATGCTCAAGGGCATTTGACGCGGACACGAAATCACACAAACTAGATATCATGCGACTGACAGAAGCTCTTTTTAGAGAACTAGAGTCTAAGTTCTCAGCACATATTCTTGCTAAAGGGTTTTTAGAGTGCTTTCCATCAAGTAGAAATGAGGCGTACCCAGCAAAAATTAACGTCAATGTACTTCTGAGTTCATGACTTGCTGCTATGGCGGGATTGTCACTAACTGCATTGTTGTACTCTTCTGAATGCATCACTATCGATGCCTCGATAAAGTAATCATAAAATTTAGCAAGATCAGAAGCCTTAGCTTTAACTGTATTGTATGGTTGGCTACTCAAAATCATTGCATTTATATGCTCTTCAAGCTCAACAATCCTACCTGTCTTATTCGATATGTATGAATAAAACACCACGCCGTCTGCGTCTCTTAACTCTCTCTTGGTTAGATTTTTTGTTTTTCTAGGCATAAGTCCATTGCACCAATAATTAACCTAAGTAACTTTATATAAACTAGCAGTATTTTTATTTTGGTGCAATGACATTGGGAAACAAGGATTCGTTGGCTTTTTAGTTTTTAAATGATGGGAAATTTTCTAGCAGGCATACGAAAAAAGCCAGTATCTAAACTAATAGATACTGGCTCTTCGAAAGTGGCACGCCCTGTAGGATTCGAACCTACGACCACATCCTTCATCACACTATAGCTTTCGCTACCACCTATAGAGGCTTTGTGCGCTGGACTATCCCTTTACCATAGCTTTAAAAGCTTTAGGTAGACGCCGTCTAGTCTCTACACCTTCCCAGTATAACTGGGCTTGGCTCGGGATTGCCAACTCGTAAAAGTAAGGTTTCCCCGAATTTGACGTCTTACACTCTTATCGTTTCCAAAAAGAGGCCCAACCTGAATGCTAGTATAAACTAGCCAATTAGAAGGGACGTGCTCTATCCAGCTGAGCTAAGGGCGCATTATTTAGTTCTTAAACTATAACTAGTTAAAAAACGAAATTCAAATTGTTTCTTCGTTTGGCCTTCATTGCACCAAACGTGGTATCACGACCGCTTTGCAAACTTGCTAATTCATTACACCAGAATTAACCTAATATAAGAACCTTCGACCACCTCCTTAGAAGGGAGGTGCTCTATCCAGCTGAGCTAAGGGCGCGCTACAGGAACGAATTATACGAATTCGAATCAGTAAAGCAACGGCTTTATGTAACATTCTGATCTAAGTGGGTAAAAAAAGGCCAACAAACATATAAGTGTTGGAAAATAGACCAAAGCAAACGTTTGCTTGATGGTAATCAAAAAGATTTTCTGGAATAATGCGCCAAAAACATCAGCCACTAACTTGAATATCAATACTAAGGAAATTCATGACTGCTCAAAATATTGATGGAAAGCTAATTTCTCAAACGGTTCGCTCCGAAGTTGCTGCACGTGTAAAAGCTCGTACTGAAGCTGGATTACGCGCTCCGGGCCTAGCGGTTGTTTTAGTGGGTGAAGACCCTGCTTCTCAGGTTTACGTTGGAAGTAAGCGTAAAGCGTGTGAAGAAGTTGGCTTCGTATCTAAATCTTACGACTTGCCAGCCACTGCGACAGAAGACGAATTGTTAACATTGGTAGACCAACTGAACGACGATCCAGAGATCGACGGTATTCTTGTTCAACTGCCTCTACCAGCTGGCATTGATAGCACTCACGTTCTTGAGCGTATCACGCCAGAGAAAGACGTTGACGGCTTCCACCCATACAATGTCGGCCGTTTGGCTCAGCGCATGCCTAAGCTTCGCTCTTGTACGCCAAAAGGCATCATCACGCTGCTTGACCGTTACAACATCGACTTACGTGGTAAACACGCGGTTGTGGTTGGCGCATCAAACATTGTAGGTCGCCCAATGACGCTAGAACTTCTTCTAGCAGGTTGTACAACGACAACATGTCACCGCTTCACCAAAGACCTTGAAGGTCACGTGCGTCAAGCAGACGTTGTTGTAGTTGCCGTTGGTAAGCCTAACTTCATTCCTGGCGCTTGGATTAAGAAAGGCGCTGTTGTGGTCGATGTTGGTATCAACCGTTTAGAATCTGGCAAACTAGTGGGCGACGTTGAATACGACGTAGCGAAAGAAAGCGCAAGCTTCATCACACCTGTGCCGGGTGGTGTTGGCCCAATGACGGTTGCGAGCCTAATCGAGAACACCATGATCGCTTGCGAGCAATTTCACTCGAAGTAGTCCGCAGCGCATATAAATAAAATTAGAAAGCCGCAACGTGATGAACGTTGCGGCTTTTTTGATGCTTTGGTACTTAGCTATTCGTTTTTACAACGGGGTGACTCGCTTTTGATGAAGTGCTCGTTGCTACTTATCTGGAGTCTCGACTTTTTCCGTCTGTTCAGAAGGCGGTAATAAACTAATAAGCTCACACTCCGTTGATATGAGTTTTTCCAACTCAGATCCTTGTGTAATTAAACGGAAATCACCGCCATTAATCATCCCAAGAGGAATGGCTTTAGGATACAAAGCGTTAAACTCTTTTAAATCAAATGCCTCGGTCAAACCTGTACTTTTAATTTGGCTACCCTGAGCCATCAACGAGTTAAGCTTAGAATAGGTAATCCCTTCCGAGAACAGACTTCGATTGCTATTGCGGCTCACTTGATGTCTTTCATGCTTAGTCTCTGACGATTCAAGCTCAAACACCTTATTGGCACCAAACTCGTCTTGGTAATGCATGCTGACTAACGGGTTGGTTTGACGATAAGGCGAGACGATCATCGCACGCCCTATCCCATCGAGTTCCAAATTGTTTTCCGCGTGGCTTGAAGCTGGGTTACCAAAGTAAACATTCAAGTTATCCATACGAGCTAAGCGAATGCTTTCCCAGTTAGTATCAGCAAGCACACTGTTGATGTTGTGTGTGGCTAGCACCTTGGCAAATTGTCTTGCAAAGTGAGTGGCGCCAAAGAAGATAACCCCTTGCGCTTTCTCTTGAGTGACCCCTAGCCTTCTCGCCCACCAACTCGCGGTAAGGCTCTGAATCACAACCGTACCGATGATGACCAAGAACACCATTGGCACCAGTAAATCTGCGCCTTCAATTAATTGCTTCTCTTGAAGTTTGATTGCAAACAGAGAAGAAACCGCGGCTGCAACGATCCCGCGCGGTGCCATCCAGCTCAAAAACCATTTATCCGCAGAGGTAAGATCCGTGCCGATCCCGCTGATCCACACACTCAAAGGACGCGCCACCAGCATCACTACCGCTAACAAGCCAACCCCACCCCAACCTATCGAGAGGAAGGTTCCGGAGTCGAGCCTGCTCGCTAACAGAATAAACAACGCAGAAATAAGTAACACGGTCAGGGTTTCTTTGAATTCGATGATGTCTTCGATATCCAAGCCCTTCACGTTGGCAAGCCAGATCCCCATGATGGTCACGGTTAATAAACCCGATTCTTCACTCAGATCATTAGAAAACGAGAACGCCGCCAACATTAGCGTCAGCACAGCCACATTACGTAAATAGTGCGGTACCCAATGCCCTTGCAGCATCTTGGCAATCAAATGGCCACCGATGATCCCTAAGCCTAAACCTATGACTAACGTCAGGCCCAGAGCTGACAGAACGTGTCCGGTAGGGTCGGCAGAAGAAACAATGTACTCGTAGACGAGAACCGCAAACAGAGCACCAATCGGATCAATTACTATCCCTTCCCATCGCAAGATACTGCCTAACGAAGATTTAGGCTGAATACTGCGAAGCATGGGCACGATTACCGTAGGGCCAGTTACCACAACTAATGCACCAAACAGTGCGGCTAACGGCCAACTGAAGTCCACAAAGTAGTATGCCCCCACCACGATGCACGCCCATGTAATCAACATGCCGAAACTCACGAGGTGAGTCACCATCCGGCCATGGCCTCTGATTTCTTTGAAATTTAGGGTCAATGCTCCTTCAAACAAGATGATGGCAACCCCTAAGGAGATCATAGGAAACAGCACATCACCGAAAATGGCATCGGGATTTAGAATATTCAGGCCGGGACCTAACAATAGGCCAACGATAAGGAGAGGGAGAATGGCGGGAAGACGTAAACGCCAGCCGAGCTGCTGACAAGCTAAAGACAAGAGTCCAATTAACGCCAAAGAAGAAGTAATCGACAAATCCATTTGTGCCCCTAAAAGGTTTGCACCACACCCTGTGGTACAAACTATTCAATGAAATAAGAAAGCCTACGTTCTTACACTATAGGCTCTCTTTTTCACGCTAACCGAATATTATTGTGATTAATCAGTCACTTTACTATAGGGGGAGTAAAGCCATGATTAGTTAACTGGGTGGTTATGGCCCAGTTAGAAAATGCTTATAAGTCACCAATAATTACTTATAGAGAAAGCACCACGCCCGCAATCGCTGCGCTCATTAGGTTGGCAAGCACACCCGCACAAATTGCTTTAAAGCCGTAATGTGAGATGAAAGAGCGACGCTCTGGAACTAAGCTACCCAAACCGCCAATCAGAATTGCCATGGTAGAGATGTTGGCAAAACCACATAGTGCGAAAGTAACGATCGCTTTTGAGTGCTCACTCAGTGCGTCTTTTACGTCCATTAACTGGATGAAAGCCACAAACTCGTTCACAACGATCTTGTTACCGATCAGCGAGCCTGCAACCACAGCCTCAGACCACGGCACACCGATCAGCCATGCAACAGGCGCGAACACATAACCTAGGATAAGTTCGAAGCTTAGGTTTACGCCAAACCAGCCACCAACAATACCTAACAAGCCATTCAGCATTGCTATCACACTGATAAAGGCCAAAAGTGTCGCACCCACTGCAACGGCAATACGAAGTCCAGACATAGCCCCATCTGCCATTGCCTCGACTACGTTTGTTGCTCGTGGAATTTCAACGTCAGACTCAATATTTTCTTGAGCGTCATCTGCGCTACCTGGTACCAAAATCTTGGCCATCAATAGACCAGCAGGAGCAGACATGAATGCCGCAGCGATCAGGTAGTTCAAATCAACACCAAGCGATGCATAACCGACTAGCGTGCCACCAGCTACAGAAGCCAAACCACACACCATGACGGCAAACAGTTGTGAATCCGTCATGTGCTTCAAGTAAGGCTTAACCACCAATGGAGCTTCAATCATGCCAACGAAAATGTTTGCAGTCGCAGACAGTGACTCCGCACGACCTGTGCCCAAGAACTTTTGTAGTGCGCCACCGATAAGGTTGATCACCTTTGGCATAAAGCCGATGTGGTACAAACCAGAGATCAGTGCAGAGAAAAAGATAATGATGCCTAGAACGTTAATCGCGAAAACAAATCCGTTATTCGTTAGGCCACCAAATAGGAAGTTAATCCCCTCTTGACCGTAGTTGATCAAGCTAGATACCGCACCTGTGGCTGCATTCAACGCTTCTTTACCCATTGGTACATACAGAACCAATAGCGCGAATGAGATTTGTAATAAGAAAGCCAAAGAGACTGTTCTTAGTGGAATATTTTTTCTGTCCGTAGATAGTAACCAAGCGGCAACTAAAATAGTGATAATTCCAAGTAGGGAAGCCATGTGCGTCAACCTAAAAGTTGTAGGTAGGAAAGGCGACGCATTCTATAGAGGAAATCGTTTGCGGCAAGCTGAGGTTGTTAATGTGATGTTGGGGTAATCACGATTTAACTATGAGTATAATTAAGTTATTGAATTTTAATAATTAACTTTGATTAAAAAGTGTACTTTTTCCATATGGAAATTATATTTATAGATTAGGAAACAGTTAGCGATGCAGTTCAACGCAAGTTTTGAGGTTTTTGTCCCAATACGTCGGCGACCCGATATGATCTTTAATGAACTCAATCACTGCCGAAAGCTTCTTCGGCATATTCTTTCGGCTCGGGTAAACGGCATAGAATGGCATCAGCTGACTGGCTCTCCACTCTGGCAATACTTGAATGAGCTTGCCCGTTCTAAACTCTTCTTTCACTAAGTAAGTCGCCAAATAAGCAACGCCCCACCCTGATACTGCCGCGTCTCGTACTGCCTCAGCCAAATCGACTGAGTAATCGCCCGCGACTTTGACGCTGAGGTTTTCTTGCCCGTTGTCAAACGCCCACGATGTGTAATCTCGTTCACGGCTGCGATAGATAAGACAGTTATGGTCAATCAAATCGGAAGGTACATGTGGCGTCCCAGCCTTAATCAGATAATCCGGTGACGCAGCCACCACAAACTGACTGTCGGCTAATCGCTGCGCAATGTAACCTTCAGGCAAATCTTCATTGTTGGTGATCCAGAGATCCAAGCGCTCTTCAATCATGTCCACCTTATAGTCGAACAAGTGGACCTCGATTCTCAACTGAGGATAAAGCTGTCTGAGTTGATCAATCGCCGGAATGATATGGAGTGTGCCAAATGACTGCGACAAACCGACGCGTAGTATTCCAGAGATATCATCGCGCTGGCTATCCATATCCATCTGAGCTGCTTTCACCGTGTTAAACAGCTGCTCACAATGTTGATAGAACACGTCTCCCGCTTCAGTCAGCGTGAGGCTTCGTGTGGTTCGTTGTACCAACTTGATGCCGATTGAGTCTTCAAGCAAAGCGACTTGCTTACTGATATGAGACACCGAAACGTTCAAGCTTTTTGCAGCACTGGTAAAGCCTTCGTGCTTGATCAGCGCATGGAATATCACCATCTGTGCAGCTCTATCTGTTAGCACAAGATCACCTTATTAAATCTCTGAAATATAAAATCAAAAAGGACTCCGAAGAGTCCTTTAGTTCGTTCTGCCTATGATAGGCCAAATGCTATTCAAAGCGACTTAGGTCTGTTAATCAAACTTAATTCTGTCGGCTAGGTGGCTTACTGCCAAAGCAAAGTAGTAAGAACGATTCCACTTCATTAACACATTGTAGTTGTTATAAATGAGGTACGAACGTCCGGTTTCATCATCCGGCATGATTAACCAAGCTTTAATGTCTTCATCAAGTGTTGGCAGTGGGCGATCGTCATAGCGTTTAATACCGAGTTCAGACCACTCTTTTAAGTATTTCGCTTTGTCTTCGTCTCGACCTTGTAAATCGATCGACACAGTTGACGGAACATGAACCTGACGACCCCAAGTATATTTGTCATCCCACCCTGATTGGCTGAGATAATTGGCCGCCGAAGCAAATACGTCTTCTTCAGTGCCCCAAATGTCTTTCTTGCCATCACCACTGCCATCAGCGGCGTAAGCTAAGAATGAGCTTGGCATAAACTGAGGTTGACCCATCGCACCAGCCCAAGAGCCTTTCATCTCTTTTGGTGCAATATGGCCTTGATCAAGAATCTTCAATGCCGCCATCGCTTCGCTACGGAAGAAAGCTTCTCGGCGTCCTTCATAAGCCATGGTCGTTAGGGCGTCGATAACGCTGTAATTGCCCGTGAACTTACCAAAATTACTCTCAACGCCCCATAGCGCGACAATGAATCTTGGTTGAACACCATATTCATCACCAATACGCTTTAACGCGGTGTAATGCTCCTTGTAGAGTGACCTTGCTTGCTTCACTTTCCAATCTGGAACCGCTCGTGGAATGTATTCATCCAGAGTCAGTTTTTTCTCAGGTTGGTTTTTGTCGGCTTTTACCGCTCTTGGCTTAAACGTTACACCATCAAAGGCTTCATCAATGATCGCTTCAGAGATGCCTTCTTCACGGCCTTGTTGTTTTAGTTTTTCTACATATTGCTCGAAGCTCAGTTCTTCAGCTTGTACTGAACTTATGGTCAGGCTATTACCCAATAGTAATGCCGACACAGCCAATATGGTTTTCGAAAATTTACTCAACGATCACTCCTCCTTGAATTGAGGTGGCTATCACTCTTCGTCTTGAGATTTCTGTTGAGCTTTACGCTCTTTATGAAGCTCAAGTTCGTTAACTGGTGGTGGCGGAACCTGTAAAAAGAAACCATCGGTATTCAGTGATTCTTTCACTTTTTCGATGTTTACTTGAGCCAGTTTACGGCCATCCATTTTAATTACCATTACAAAACTAGGTTTACCAAACATTTGCATCAATGCGTCAGGAACTTGTGAAAAATCATCCTTCTTAGGGATATAAAGGTATGTTCCTTCTTTCTTTGAGCTTTTATATATAGAACACAGCATGACAAACCTTTTAATTGATTATGACTACAAAACTCTCACTTGCGAGATCAATAGTTTATGTTAGGGAAATATTGGGAACAAAACGTCCATTTGACAACAAGATTACTTGCTGTGCTTGGTTTGGGAATATAACATGATAAACCTAGTTTCAGGCAATGCCCTTTATTTTATTGATAAAGAAATTGTACTAATCCGCTATTGAGGTCCTGTAGTTTTTCGATGTCTAGTAACCCAGATCTAAAAGGTAGCAGCTTTACGCTATCTGTTTTGCACTTATCCGATGATCAAGTCGAAAATGCAGTCTCTTTTCTTCAAGAGAAAGTAGACCAAGCACCTACGTTTTTCGCTGCCGCACCTGTTGTTATCAACATCAGTAAAGTCGCGGGCGATATCGATTTTGTGCAACTTAAAAATGGTATATCTCAAGCGGGCATGATCCCGGTTGGTGTGGCAGGCTGTTCTGATAAGCGAATGCAAAACCTCGCTAAAGAAGCCGGTTTTGCAGTGATGACGGCAAGCAAGTCGCCATCTCAAGCTCCAGCGAAAATGGCACCAATCAAAGTGATTAGAACCCCTATTCGTTCTGGTCAGCAGGTTTATGCGAAAGATGGCGATCTATTGATACTCAGCCATGTGAGTGCAGGCGCGGAAGTGATTGCCGATGGCAGCATCCATATTCATGGCACTTTACGCGGCCGTGCGATTGCAGGTGCAAGTGGTCAAACTGAAGCAAAAATAATTTGTAATGACTTACAAGCCGAGCTGGTTTCCATTGCTGGAAATTACTGGCTCAGCGATCAAATTGAAAGCGAGTACTGGCAGAAGAAAACCATGTTCAGTATGGCAAACGATGTATTACACGTTGATGTCCTCGCAATATAAGAGAAATAAAAGGAAAACAGAATGGCACGCATTATCGTTGTAACGTCAGGTAAAGGCGGGGTAGGCAAAACGACCTCCAGTGCAGCTATTGCCTCGGGTCTGGCTTTAAAAGGAAAGAAAACCGCAGTTATCGACTTTGATATCGGTCTGCGTAACCTAGATTTAATCATGGGTTGTGAGCGTCGTGTTGTGTACGACTTCGTTAATGTTATCAATGGTGAAGCGACGCTGAACCAAGCGATGATCAAAGACAAGCGCACAGAGAACCTGTTCATTCTTCCTGCTTCTCAAACTCGTGATAAAGACGCACTAACAAAAGATGGTGTTCGTCGTGTATTTGATGAACTGGATGAAATGGGCTTTGATTTCATCATCTGTGATTCTCCTGCGGGTATCGAACAAGGCGCTCTTATGGCGTTGTACTTCGCTGATGAAGCGATTGTAACCACCAACCCAGAAGTCTCTTCAGTACGCGATTCAGACCGTATTCTAGGTATTCTTGACTCTAAATCTCGTCGTTCTGAAGACGGCTTAGAGCCAGTGAAAACACACCTTCTATTGACTCGCTACAACCCAGCACGTGTAACTCAAGGTGAGATGCTCAGTGTTGAAGACGTTGAAGAAATCCTGCACATCTCTCTACTGGGTGTAATTCCAGAGAGCCAAGCGGTACTGAACGCATCGAACAAGGGTGTTCCAGTTATCTTTGACGAAGCAACCGACGCAGGTATGGCTTACAATGATACTGTAGAGCGACTACTGGGTAGCCAAGTTGACTTCCGCTTCTTAACGGAACAGAAGAAAGGCATCTTCAAACGACTGTTCGGGGGCTAATGCACAATGTCATTATTAGAGTTTTTTAGACCACAGAAAAAGACAACCGCAAACCTAGCCAAAGAACGTTTGCAGATCATTGTTGCCGAACGACGCAGCCATGACGACCCAGCGCCGTCTTACCTGCCGCAACTAAAAGAAGACATCTTGAAGTGTATTGCCAAGTACGTTGAGGTCGATCCATCAATGGTTGATCTGACTTTTGAACACAAAGATGACGACATCTCAGTGTTAGAGTTGAATGTTAAGCTTCCAGAAGAAGATCGATAATCTTTCTGAACAAGATTGGCAGGTAATACACTTGCTTGTATTGATTGAATAAAAAAGAGAGCCTAGGCTCTCTTTTTTGTATGTGCAGTTTATAACTGTAACTAAGTTAGGCTTTAAAGCAGCAAGCGGTTATTTGATCGCTTTACTCAGCTTTTCGCCAACCACATCTAAACGCCAGCCTTGCATAACATCAGGCAGCTTTTCTGGGTTACGATCGTGCTTCCACACCCAGCTTAACATTTGGTTAAGTTGCTTCTTCGATGCCAAGAATTCCGTCGCCAAACCACTGTGTTGTGATGCTGTTTTCACTTCATCTTTCAGCACTTTGAAGAGTTGCTTGTAGCCAGGGAAGTCCATTAGACGTTCTACTGGTGCTGGGTACTCTTCTTCTGGTGTATGTTCCGCTAACTTTACGATTGAGCTGATCTTCGCACCATGGCGACGCACAGAGCGGTAATCAAAACCCTCTTGCTCCATGTGCTTGGGATCTTTCATCGCAAAACGCGCCACAGCCCATAGGTCTTGTTCTTTGAAGACAAAGTTCAGCGCTAAATCGCGCTTGATTGCTTCTTTTAGACGCCAAGTTGCTAGAGGTCGTAAGATCGCTAATTGCTTAGGTTTAAGCTGCCACGCCCCTTTAATATCAAGGTAGGCTGTATCTGGGTTTACTTTACGAATGCGCTTGGCAACTTGTAAATCAGACTCTTGCTGAGCCGCTTCCCACCAGCCAGCTTCCATCACTTTTTCTAGAAGCTTGTTGTACATTGGCATTAGGTAATGCACGTCTGCTGCTGCGTAGTCCAATTGTTTTTGAGAAAGCGGACGCGCTAGCCAGTCTGTGCGAGATTCACTCTTATCGAGATCGACACCGACAAACTCTGAAACCAGAGCAGCAAAGCCCGTTGATAAACCATGACCTAAGAAAGCCGCCATGATCTGTGTATCAACCATTGGTGTTGGTGTACAGCCAAATGCGTTTTGGAACACTTCCAAATCTTCACCGCACGCGTGCAGCACTTTCAATACTGATGCGTCTTTCAACAAGGTAACGAACGGTGTCATGTCATCAAGAGCAATAGGGTCAATCAGTGACAGCGTTTCACCATCAAATAACTGAATCAAGCCTAATTGAGGGTAATAGGTTCTAGTACGAACGAACTCCGTATCAAGCATAACGACATCGGCTTCACGTGCTTGTTGGCAAACTCGCTCAAGGTCTTTCAATTGGGTAATGATTTGATAATCCACAAAAACTCTCACTGGTTTCTATTTGATCGCCGGATACAAAAATGCCGACATTAACTGTCGGCATTCTAACACCATTTTTCAGCGCTCGCTTAGATTAAGCGCCTGAATGGTTTCGGGGGCTAATTTCTCGCAAACCCGTGCATTACTCGCTTGCGCGTTTGGCAAGCTCTGCGTCGTTTTCTTCACGAAGCACTCGGCGCAAGATCTTACCTACATTGGTTTTTGGTAGTTCTTCACGGAACTCAATCAATTTAGGGATCTTGTAGCCCGTTAGGTGTTCACGACAGTGCGCGATAATGTCTTCTTTGGTTAGGCTCGGGTCACGTTTCACAACGTAAATCTTAACCAACTCACCTGACACTTCATGAGGTTGACCGATAGCCGCAACTTCTAACACTTTGCCATGCAGAGCCACAACATCTTCAATCTCGTTCGGGTAAACGTTGAAGCCCGACACTAGAATCATGTCTTTCTTACGGTCAACGATGTACAACAAGCCTTCATCATCAAACTTAACGATGTCACCTGTCGATAGCCAACCGTCTTGATCGATCACTTCTTTGGTCGCTTCTGGACGCTGCCAGTAACCTTGCATCACTTGAGGACCACGGACCTGCAATTCACCCACTTGGTCATTGCCAACCACTTTACCTTCATCATCAACAATACGAACTTCTGTTGATGGTACTGGCAGGCCGATTGCACCCGTATAGTCTTTCAAATCGTATGGGTTACCTGTGACCAAAGGAGCACATTCAGTTAAACCATAGCCTTCAAGTAGGTGGACACCTGTCGCTTTCTTCCATTGCTCAGCAACAGCGCGTTGAACCGCCATACCGCCGCCAACAGATAAACGCATGTTACTGAAATCCAACTCGTGGAAATCTTCGTTATTCACTAGCGCATTGAACAAGGTGTTTACGCCAGTAATCGCGGTAAACGGAACTTTTTGTAGTTCTTTAATAAAGCCAGGAATGTCACGAGGGTTAGTAATCAAAAGGTTACGACCACCCATCTCAACAAACAGTAAGCAGTTCACTGTCAATGCAAATACGTGGTAAAGCGGCAATGCCGTTACCACCAATTCACGGCCTTCTTGTAGCACAGGGCTGTATGCCCCTTTAGCTTGAAGTACGTTCGCAATCATATTGCGGTGCGTTAGAATTGCGCCCTTCGCTACACCCGTTGTACCACCTGTGTACTGTAGGAATGCGATGTCATCACCCGCCATAAACGGCTTCACATATTGAAGACGACGGCCTTTGTAAAGTGCCTTTCTGAATGAAATGGCACCCGGTAGATCGTACTTAGGCACCATACCTTTTACGTATTTCACTACGAAGTCGACAATCGTACCTTTCGCTCGTGGCAACATTTGCCCAAGGCTAGTGAGTACAACGTGTTTAACCGGAGTTTTATCAACGACTTTCTCTAGTGTGCTCGCAAAGTTAGAAACGATAACAATCGCCTTTGCGCCAGAGTCATTCAGTTGGTGTTCAAGTTCGCGAGGCGTGTACAGTGGGTTGACGTTCACAGCAATCATACCTGCACGCAGTACACCAAACAGTGCGATTGGGTATTGCAGCAAGTTTGGCATCATCAGCGCGACACGATCGCCTTTCTTCAGTTTTAGATCATTCTGCAAGTAAGCAGCAAAAGCACGACTGCGCTCTTCAAGCTTACGGAATGTCATAATCGATCCCATGTTGTCGAATGCAGGTTGGTCGGCGAACTTCTGTACCGACTGTTCAAACATTTCAATGAGAGATTGGTACTGATCTGGGTTGATCGTTTCTGGTACGTCACTTGGATAACGTGAAAGCCAAGGTTTATCCACGATGTTACTCCTCGTTTATCAGCTGACGACTGCTTCGCCGCTTTTTATCATTGCGGTATTACAGCACAGCTTTAGTGCATGAGCACTAAAAGGCTCAAACACTTGTTTAAATTTTGTTAACTACACCAAGAATTAGCTCTGAAACTAGCTCTGGGCTCTCTAAATGACAATGATGTCCGCCAGGAATCGTCTCTATATTCAGAGGACTATGCGCTGATTTGTAGCGATTATGCTGCAAATGTCGGAATCCATCATTCCCTAGGATTATTAATTGAGAGCATTCAATAGCCGCCATAATCGCTTCAGCGTGCGCCTGTGACATTCGATATAACGAGTCACATTTTAGATTAGGGTCGCATCGCCATTGCCAAGAGTTCTCAAACTCGACAATACCTCGCTCAACAATAGGAGCGATTAATTCAGCATTAATTTGGTTGGCGTGAGCTCTCAGCTTAATAGCATCCTCAAGACTTGCCAGAGGACGTGAAGGCTTTCTTCGCTGTCGAAGACGACTAAGTACCCCATCCCTCAAGCGAGAGACTGTTTCGTGGGGAGCTTCAGAAAGAGGTCCGTGACCTTCAATTTGAATTAATCCTGACACATTTTCAGGAAAGGCGGCACTATAGCAACTTGCTATCAATGCACCAAGTGAATGTCCTACCAGCACCAGTCTGTTTGGCGATAATTTGGTCACTAGCTGGTGCAAATCATCAATATAGTCGTGAAATGGGTAGTAACTCCCCGACTTATGCGACGAGAAACCGTGCCCAAAAAGATCGCTCGCAACCAAGTGAGTATCTGGAGAAAGCTTAGAGACTTGCTGCATGACCTGAGTAAAACTTGCGGAATTGTCTAGCCAGCCATGAATAAAAACGACCGTCGTTACGGTCGTTTGTGGGTTGCCAATCTGTTGTGTTGCAAGTGTCCCGCTCGCAAGGGAATATGACTGTTCAATCATTGATAGTATGGTGTCCCTGTCATTGGGTATGTCGAGTTAAGGTTCGACTATTGCACATCTTGAATCACACGCCCTGACTTAGGCATGGTTTGAAAACTGCGACAATGTAAACTGCGGCAAGAGTAGTAAGTTGGCGCAAAGTCATTAATAACCACTCTTTCAGTGATCTGCCATAAACGTTGATTGTAGACATTCATGACTGGGAAAGTGTAAGGGTATTCACCAACCATACCGTCTTCAGTGCTATTTGATGTGCCAACTAAAGTAACTAAACGACCCTCAGCAAAGCTCAATGGTTCAACATAGCCGTCAATGTAACCAACAAAACGTCCTTTTGGTTCGGCATCAATATCAGGCTTACCACTACTAGAGATAGGTAAGTTCACCACTTCAACACGCGTTTTATCTTTCAGATTAGTGACTTTAGCAATCACGCCACCCAAACGAACATCACCGGCATCCGGTAGTGTGTTTACCCACTCTTGGTAGTCAGTTACCACCTGTTCTGAGTTTGCATTAAGTTCTTTAGGTAAAGAGGAGCACCCCATCACCATCGTAGAGAAAGCGACAAGGAAAAATAAGCGAGATTTAGATATGAGAGAATACATAATGCAGCTCCTTAGAGCAGGATAAATGAATACACAAAGCTAGATATAAATATCGACCCCAATTAGCTTTGCAAGTTCCTCTTTTTTAGCTTGATTCATCACATCCATATACTCCTCCATCGCACGTCGTCCGCGCCCTTCTGGAAGATCATATTGAATCTGAGCCTTGTGAATCTCAGACTCTTTGACCTGGCGAATAGAATGCGAGACAGCATTCGCAACCTTAGTTGGCTGACCAACAGAGGTCTTTGCATCGCCTTTTTTTACCTCATTCTTTTTGTTGGTTCGATTGGTTTTAGATGTATTACCTATCGAAGAAGGAGGTAAGCCGTTGATTGAAACCATGCTTAAAGAGTTTATTACCTGACTTTAATGATTGTGTATCTAATTTTAATAACGGCTCTACAAAATAAACTGCAGAGCCAAAGTAATACGTATTTACTCGCGACCAGGCAGTTTTTTCCAAGTCACTTTATCACGTAGGTAAACCGGCTCAGACTCTTCAGCTGCAACCGCTTTGCCTTCAGCATAAGCAAATTGAGCAAGGAACGCCATGTCTTGAGCTTCTGGGAATAGCACTTCACTCACTTTGGTGTTGATCGCTAGTGTGTCCATGTGCTCTGCATATGCTTCCCAACCTGTGCCTACTTTCGCCCATGTGTTGGAGTCCGCTTCAAGCTGTTCAGCCAATTCGCTTGGAGGCGTTACACATTCCGCATCGACCGCAGTCCAACGACCATCATCTTCACGGCTGTAACGAGCCCAGTAAACTTCACTCATGCGAGCATCAATTGCTGTTGCAACATGAGTTTCGCCAAATTTACGGTAGCTGCCCTGCGCCATCGCAGCCAGTGTGGAGACACCGATCATCGGTAAATCCGCACCAAAAGCCAAGCCTTGAGCAATACCAATACCAATACGTACACCCGTGAAACTGCCTGGGCCTTGGCCAAACGCGATAGCATCAATATCGGTTAAAGCGACATTCGCTTCTTTCAGTACTTCATCAACCATAGGTAGAATTTTTTTTGTATGGTCTCGAGGAGCCTCTTCGCTACGTGCGAACACCTGGTCACCCATTACTAATGCAACTGAACAGTTTTCAGTTGCGGTATCTACTGCAAGAATTTTCGCGCTCATTTGTGTCTCAAATATCTGTTATCTAATCTAAAAATAATAGCTAAGCTCAACAATGCCAATTACTCAGCAGCGATTGAATGGTCTTTAGCTAAGAATTCTTTAATGACCCCTAAGTCACGGGTACGTGGGATAGGCGGTAAACTCGCCAAAAATATGCCACCGTAATCGCGAGTCACCAATCGGTTATCGCAAATAATCAAAGCGCCATTATCGCGCTTGTCACGTATCAATCGGCCGACACCTTGTTTCAAGGTAATCACGGCGTCTGGCAACTGTACCTGTGCAAAAGGATCACCCCCTTTTAACTTACAGTCCTCGATTCGAGCCTTAAGTAAAGGGTCATCAGGGGCGGTAAAGGGCAATTTATCGATGATAACACAGCTTAATGCGTCGCCCCTAACATCTATCCCTTCCCAGAAAGCACCTGTAGCTACGAGCAATGCGTTACCTAATTCCATGAACTCGGCTAAGGTTTTTTGCTTGCTTGTCTCACCTTGTAATAGGACTGGTACAGTGAGGGTTTCTCGGAATCGCTCACCCAACTCTTTCATCATGCTGTGTGAAGTACACAAGAAGAAACAGCGGCCTTGGTTTTGCTCAATCACCAGAGTCAGCATTCGAACTAACTTATCCGCCAAACCCGGACTATTGGGTTCTGGAAGATAACGAGGCACACATAAACGTGCCTGATTCGGATAATCAAATGGACTCGGCAGTGAAAACTGAGCCGACGGCTTTAAGCCAAGTCGAGAGGTAAAGTGATCGAAATCATCTGACACCGCCAAGGTTGCTGAGGTAAATACCCAAGCGCCCGGTTTAAGTTCGATTTGCTCATGGAATTTATCCGCAACCGACAGTGGTGTGATGTGCAAAGCGAATTGCCTTGGTGTTGTGTCATACCAATAGGAGTAACCCGTAATCGACACATCGCACACACGTTCAATGCGTGACTTAATCATGTTCGCACGTTCAAAAGCGGTGTCTAACAGTTGGCTTCGACCAAGTGCTAACTTCAATACATCAACAGCAAGTTGCAGAGCATCTTGCAAACGAACTAACTCGCGTGCAATCGACTCGGATTTCAAAGCTTCGCGCCAGTTACCACGAAAGCCGGTATCACCAAGCACAATACGCAGATCGGCTGACGATTGAACGAGCCTATCCCCTACTTTCTGTAGCTGACGCATGTCTTTGGCTTCAGTTCGGTAAGCAATTTCAATGTCTTTGGCTAACTCTTGGATCTGTCGACTGGAAACCGATTGTCCGAAGTACTGGCTGGCGATGTCAGGAAGTTGATGTGCTTCATCGAAAATAAACACGTCAGCTTCAGGTATCAATTCGCCAAATCCGGTTTCTTTGATCGCCAAATCAGCTAGGAAAAGGTGGTGGTTTACGACCACCACATCGGAATCCATCGCTTTTTTACGCGCTTTAAGCACAAAGCAATCGGTATAGCTTGGGCACTCTTTACCCAAGCAATTATCATTGGTCGAGGTAATGGTTGGAATAACCGGGCTATCTTCAGCGATATCATCACAATCGCCTAAATCACCCGTTTGAGTGGATGACGACCAACTACGAACTTTGACTAACTGAGCCAGCAGTGTTGGATCGGTATGAGCACCATGACTCTCGATCATTTGACGGCTGAGTCTGTCCAAACACAAATAGTTTGAACGCCCTTTAAGTAACGCAACCTGACCATAAAAGCCAAGCGCATCGACCATCAATGGTAAATCTCGGTGAAACAGCTGTTCTTGAAGGTTTTTAGACCCCGTACTAATGATGGTTTTCTTGCCACTAAGCAGCGCTGGCACTAAGTAAGCAAAGGTCTTACCGGTACCCGTTCCCGCTTCAACAACTAATTGGCTCTGTTGCTCAATAGCTTGTGAAACC
This sequence comes from Vibrio sp. 10N.286.48.C11, assembly GCF_041469805.1. Lineage (NCBI taxonomy): Bacteria > Pseudomonadati > Pseudomonadota > Gammaproteobacteria > Vibrionales > Vibrionaceae > Vibrio > Vibrio sp. 10N.286.48.C11. The sequence continues at coordinate 25,732 of NZ_JBFRLK010000022.1, forward strand.
GCTTCAGCCATGTCTAGCTGAGCTTGTCGTGGCTGAAACCCGGGGATCGCTTTACCCAGAGCACCATCAGCAGAAAACGTTTTAGATATCATAGAGTACGAAGTTTAGAAAAATAGAAGACGAATTATGGCAGGTTTAGTGAGCCGGCGCGAATCAAGAATGACTTCGCACCGGAGGTGTTTGGTTTAGTTTGACGTGACTTGAGTTACCTTAAAGGTAAGAACTGAAGAAGTAAGAATTAGAGAGTCATTTTTATTTTCGACTTAGATAACGTGACAACCAAGAGGCGCCTTCAAAATGGTTATCACAAGGTTGTATGGCCTTCACTGCATCGGTTGGTGGGGTCTTACTTTCCCACATTTCATCTAGAATATTACCATCTAACTCGGTACCTCTCGCCAATGAATTCACTCGTTGGCAGTACAGTTTTTTGGCTAGTAACTCTTTATCCATAAGTATCACCTCTATTTTTGGCCAAGGCGTAAATGCCTCGGTTGAAGTTCAAATGCGTACTACGGTCAAAACTTTAAAAATGAAGCTTCTGCCTGTTTTCCTATCTAAAAACTGATATTTCCACATCAAACAATTTATCAAAGCGATAAATGAGCAGCAGAATTTGTTGAAACCAACTTGATAATAGATTAATTATAACGGTGATATTGCGGCTCAGTTCACCGTTCGACGGCCTGCATTAAATTTGAAGAATCCCGATTTCATATAATAAGTGCAACATTTCATGGAAGTAAGATGCAAATGGAAAGAAAAACTTTACTAACACATTGTACTGATGCCCCAGGCCTCATCTCGAAGATCACCAACATTTGTTACAAACACCAACTCAATATTGTGCACAACAATGAGTTCGTAGATAACACAAGTGGCCACTTCTTTATGCGCACCGAGCTTGAAGGGTATTTCAATGACGAAACCTTACTTGCCGATTTAGATCAAGCCCTGCCACCAAATACGAAACGTAAGCTTGTTGATTCGTCTCGCAAGCGTGTTGTGATACTCGTGACCAAGGAAGCACACTGCCTTGGCGACATTCTAATGAAGAACTTCGATGGCAGCTTAGACGTTGAAATTGCGGCCGTTGTCGGTAACTACGACATTCTACAAAGCCTAACCGAGCGTTTTGACATCCCTTACCACCATGTTTCTCACGAAGGGCTAAACCGTGAAGAACATGAGAAGAAGATGCTAGAAGTGATTGACCAGTACGAGGCGGATTACCTTGTTTTGGCTAAGTACATGCGAGTGCTGACACCAGGTTTTGTTGAAAAATACCACCACAAGATCATCAATATCCACCACAGCTTCTTGCCAGCATTTATTGGCGCGAAGCCATACCAACAAGCGTATGAGCGCGGCGTGAAGATCATTGGCGCAACGGCACACTTTGTGACGAATGATTTGGATGAAGGTCCAATCATCAAGCAAGATGTTATCCCTGTGGATCACAACTTCAGCGCGAAAGACATGGCACAAGCCGGTCGTGACGTAGAGAAGAATGTATTAAGTAAGGCGTTAAACAAGGTGATCAATGATCATGTGTTTGTTTACGGCAACAAGACTGTAATTCTGTAAATCGGATATTCGATTTCCGGTAAGACTTCCAGTTAGAACCCAATAAAAAACGCGCAATAGGGAAAGCCCATCGCGCGTTTTTTGTATCTGATGATCAGACTCGCTTTGAGAGATTCCCGACTACGCTCCTTCGTCGCTATCGGGAATGACGAACTCGGTGATGAACCTTCGAGCTATAGGCTCTAACATACGCTCTCGAACGCTCAGTCTGTCACTATCCAAAGATAGACTCTGGAAAATTTCATCGAACACCCCGTCATTCCGACGAGCCAAGGCGAGATCAGGAATCTCTTTCCTAGCAACTCTCTATTCAAATTAAGCCTGTTCTGATTCCACAATCTTCTTCAAAGAGTGTGGATGCAGCTTGATGCAAATCCCTTGATGTTTAAAAGCCACTGTTGGGTTATTCAAGCGTTCACCCTCGCCTTTCGGGCTAGAGAGTTTGATCTTAACGCCTTGCTCACCCAGCGTTTCAAAGTTAGCAGCGAACTGCGGGTAAGTTTCTTTAAGATCCGCTAGATACTCATCAGCTGTTTGGGCATGAGAAGGAATCACAAACTCTACATGTTCCCAATCTTGGCTTGGGTAAATCTTACCTTCTGCTGGATATGGCAGCTCCAAACATTCAATTTTCCAGCCAAGGCTTTGCAAGGGTTCATCGAAAGCCAACACCACAATTGGACGACCATTAATCATCGCCTCAGAAATCATAGAGCCGTACTCAGACCACGCTTGATGGGCAGATTTCGCTAGCTCAGTGTCATTGATTCGCAGCGCAATATGATCCGCTTGAGCAAAGCTTAAATCCAAACCTAATGTATTTCCTAGGTTCTCGATTTTTGCCATAAAAGTATCAAGGCGGGCGATCATTTGTTGTGGTTCTAGTTCAGCTTGCTTCAGGCTCATCATCATTGTCTGTGTTCTCCAAATAATGGCTGCATGTTATCAGTTTTGCCTTTTGCAACAAGCGTTGCTTTTACAAAAAACACTCAATAACTATGTTCTTTTCGCTCCTTAAACATGCAAACGCGTCTTGCTAAAAGTCGATTGTCAAAAACCACTCAGGAAATGTTAATTTTCTATCAATTCGACCTATAAGAAACCGCACAAAATTGGTATGATTACCGCCATTTCTGTGAACTTAAACAGAGTCTGCTGCTGATTTTGGCATTAAATCGTTAACTAGAAGCATAATTAACCAATTTAATGACCAAGAATTAACGGCCACTCTTATCATCCTTGAATTGAAGGAAACGCGTGTGAATATCCAAGCACTTATTAATGACAAAGTATCTCAGGCTCTAGAAGCCGCTGGCGCACCTGCAGGCTCTCCTGCTGCTGTTCGTCAATCTGCAAAACCACAGTTTGGTGACTACCAAGCAAACGGCGTTATGGGCGTTGCTAAACGACTAGGCACTAACCCACGAGAATTTGCTCAAAAAGTATTGGACGTTCTAAACCTAGACGGTATCGCGTCTAAAGTTGAAATCGCAGGTCCGGGTTTCCTAAACATCTTCCTAGATGAAGCTTTCCTAGCCAAACAAGCAGACGCAGCATTGGCTGACTCTCGCCTTGGTGTTGCCGTTGCTGAAACGCAAACTATTGTTGCGGATTACTCTGCGCCAAACGTTGCTAAAGAAATGCACGTTGGTCACCTACGTTCAACTATCATCGGTGATGCAGTAGTTCGTACTCTAGAATTTCTAGGCCACAACGTTATCCGCGCTAACCACATCGGTGACTGGGGTACTCAATTCGGTATGCTTATCGCAAACCTTGAGCGCGTTCAGGCTGAGTCTGGTGAAGTTTCAATGGAACTTGCTGACCTTGAAGGCTTCTACCGTGAATCTAAAAAGCTCTACGATGAAGACGAAGAGTTCGCAGTTAAAGCACGTGGCTACGTTGTTAAACTGCAAAGCGGCGACGAGTTCTGCGCAGAGATGTGGAAGAAGCTTGTTGACGTAACAATGATTCAAAACCAACGCAACTACGATCGTCTAAACGTGTCTCTAACACGTGATGACGTAATGGGCGAAAGCATGTACAACCACATGCTTCCAACTATTGTTGCGGATCTGAAAGAGCAAGGTCTTGCTAAAGAAGATGACGGCGCACAAGTTGTATTCCTAGACGAATACAAAAACAAAGATGGTGACCCAATGGGCGTTATCATCCAGAAACGCGACGGCGGCTTCCTTTACACAACAACCGACATTGCTTGTGCAAAATACCGTTTTGAAGAACTAGGCGCAGACCGCGTTCTTTACTTCATCGACTCACGTCAACACCAGCACCTAATGCAAGCTTGGACTATCGTTCGTAAAGCAGGTTACATCCCAGAATCTGTTTCTCTTGAGCACCACGCATTCGGCATGATGCTAGGTAAAGACGGTAAACCATTCAAGACTCGTGCAGGCGGTACTGTTCGTCTTGCTGATCTTCTTGATGAAGCCGAAGTTCGTGCAGCGCAGCTAATCGAATCTAAGAACCCAGAACTAGCAGAAGACGAGAAGAAAGCGATCGCGAACACTGTTGCTATGGCAGCGGTTAAGTACGCAGACCTTTCTAAGCACCGCACTACTGACTACGTGTTCGATTGGGACAACATGCTTGCATTCGAAGGCAACACAGCACCATACATGCAGTACGCATACACTCGTGTTGCTTCTGTATTTGCTAAAGCTGGCATTTCTATGGACTCGCTTGAAGGTGAAATCAAAATCACTGAAGAGAAAGAGAAAGCGCTTATCGCGAAACTTCTACAGTTTGAAGAAGCAGTACAGTCTGTTGCTCGTGAAGGTCAACCACACATCATGTGTAGCTACCTATTCGAACTAGCTGGTCAATTCTCTAGCTTCTACGAAGCTTGCCCTATCCTAGTTGCTGAAGACAAAGCTGTTAAGCAGAGCCGTCTGAAGCTTGCTGCACTAACAGCGAAGACGATCAAGCAAGGTCTATCGCTTCTAGGTATCGACACTCTAGAGCGCATGTAAGCGATTCGAGATTCGAGATTCGAGATTCGAGATTCGAGATTCGAGATTCGAGAAAATTAGAAAGGTTGACGTGAAAGCGTCA
>NZ_JBFRLK010000023.1:0-40655 GCF_041469805.1 Vibrio sp. 10N.286.48.C11
TTTTCATGATCTTGCCCTGATGTATCTATGTTCACTTTACCACCCAACACAAGAGCTCCAGTTGATTCACTACTTTTTTGTGACCCAGTGGGAAGGGGAGATAACCGCACAAGAAGCAGACAGCATCGTGTGGTATCCACTGAATTTAGCGCCTGTCGGTATCACAGCTGATGGTGTTGCTTTGAAAGAAGTGGAGCGGGTAGGGATGTTTCTCCAAAACTTCGTCAGAGAAGCACTGACAGCAACAAGCACAAAAGCCTAAACACGTGGTTGGATCTGAATTTACATTGGTTTGTATTTCGATACCCCGTGTACTTTGGCTCACGTAAAACCTGCCTCCATGATCTTTACCGTTTTGTCAGCTATTGAGCTAAGACAGATCGGGATTACTTTTATGTATTGTTATGTTATAACGTTCGACTTATTTAAGCTTTTAGGTCAAAGGTATGTTGTCAATTCCAGTCACCATTTTGCATGGGTTTCTCGGGTCAGGGAAAACCACGTTTCTACGCAATATTCTTCAACAAACCGATTATTCCGGCGATGACCTATCCGTTATTGTGAATGACATGAGTGAGTTAGATGTCGATGGCGTACTTATCTTAAACACAGACGCAGTGAGTGAAGAGCAGGGGAACTTCGTCACGATCAGTGGAGATAGCATCAGCAGCCCTAGTGGTGTAAATCACCTCGATAAAGCACTTAAAAAGCTCTGTGCAGAAAAGTCGCCAGAATGGATTGTGATTGAAACGTCGGGTAGTAGCCACCCTTTGCCTTTGGTCGAGTATTTCAAAAACAACGCACAATTTGCACTTAAAGACGTTATTACGCTGGTGGATGCGACTTGGCTGCGAGATGACTATCGACAAGGCTCCGCTTTAATTCCGAAGTGGCAGGAGAATGTCCAGCAAGGTGTTCGTGGTGTAGAAAACTTGTTGGTTGAGCAAATCATGTTCTCAAACCGTGTCATGCTAACCAAAACGGACAAAGTGGATGACCATACCGTTCGCAACATTGCGCAGGCGATCCATCCGCTCAATGTGTACACCGAGATAATTAAAACGTCATGGGGAAACTTGGATATCCGCACGTTAAAAAGTAAGCAAGATTACAACTTTGCCCTAGTTGAACAGTTAATCGCAGAACTTCGAGATACAGTGAATGAACCGCTAAATCTCTCAGATAAAGACGAACAAAGTCTTGTTGCCAAAGTGATCAAAGATGATCGACCATTTCATCCTGCGCGTTTATGGAATGCGTGCCAACAGCATTTAACGAAAGGCGTATTTCGTAGCAAAGGGTTCTTTTGGTTCCCGACTCGAGATGATGTTTCATTGCTTTGGAGCCAAGCGAACGGCAATGTTGGGCTTGAAATTACAGGCTTTTGGCGTGCTTCGGTGATCAATGATGAATCACAAAACTTTACTGAGGAGCATCGTCAAATTCTGCAAGATAAGATAGACAGTGTTGAAAGCCGCTTTGGTGATCGTCGGTGTCGTTTGACGGTAATTGGGCAAGAAGACGAAGTCGACGCCTTTATCGAGGCATTGGAAAACTGCTTTTTGACTGATGCGGAATTGGATCTGTGGCAGCAAGGGGCGGCGTTTGAAGATCCGTGGCCAAAGAAAATTGCTAAGTTAAGTCAGAAGAAGACACTTTAAGTGCATTGAATACGACGTCGCCGCGTTGTTAAATTTCGGCTTGTTCCAATAACGGGTTTACCTAATTGATCTCGTAAAACATGAAAGCCTCCCGAATAGCGGGAGGCTTTTTATCTCAGCTGTTTACTCTTCCCAATCAGGGAATGGGTCTTCCAAAGACAACCAATAGTCGCCCTCTTGCTCCATTTCATCTTTGGTTAACAAACATTCGTTGAGATGGGCAATTAATTTATCTTGCTCTAATCCTTGACCAATAAACACCAATTCCTGTCGCATATCACCATAAGGTTCTTGCCAAATGTTGTTGATGGCATCAAGGGAGTCTTGGTCCGTCGGCCATTCTTCTTTCGGAATTGCTTTCCAAAACATACCTGCGGCACCATAACGTGCGATGCCGCCCGCTTGGCTCCACTGACCAACAAACTCCGGCCTCGTTGCTAACCAAAAATAACCTTTAGAACGAATTAGTTTGCCGTAGTCTTCTGCGTTATGGAGGAAATCATAGAACTTTTCTGGATGGAAAGGACGCCTCGCATGATATGCAAAGCTGGAAATACCGTATTCTTCGGTTTCAGGTATGTGTTCGCCTCGCATCTCTTTCAACCAACCAGGGGCTTGTTGTGCCTTTTCAATACTGAAGCTCTGTGTGTCGAGTACCGCATCAAGTTCCACTTCACCATTCGAGATAGGAAGAATCGTGGCAGAGGTATTAAGTGTTTTAAGAATCGCCAAAAGTCTCTCGACTTCTGACCTCTCAGCGAGATCTGTTTTGCTTATCAAGATCACATCCGCGAACTCTACTTGATCGACAAGTAAATCAGCGACACTGCGTTCATCGTCTTCACCTAACGACTCGGGCGTCTCTGTTAAGAACTTAGCTTCATCATAATCTCGTAGGAAGTTGATGGCATCAACCACTGTTACCATGGTGTCTAAACGGGCAACGTCTGACAGCGAAAGCCCATTTTCATCGGCAAAAGTGAAGGTCTCTGCAACAGGAAGTGGCTCAGCGATGCCAGTGGGCTCGATCACTAGGTAATCGAATCTACCTTCTTGAGCGAGTTTGGTGACTTCTTCAAGTAGATCCTCACGCAGGGTACAGCAGATACAGCCGTTACTCATTTCAACCAACTTTTCTTCACTGTGGTTGAGAGAGACTTGATTCTGAACTGTTGCAGCATCAATATTGATTTCACTCATGTCGTTGACGATGATCGCAACTTTTCTGCCTTGTCTGTTGTTAAGAATATGACTTAAAACGGTTGTTTTTCCTGCGCCGAGAAAGCCGGATAAAACCGTAACAGGGAGTTTTTGGGTGTTCATGCTCATGCTCTTTTCATTAGTGTAATGTTATAATATAACATTGAGTATGATCGGTGATCTTAACTCTGGCATCAAGCAGTTTGTTACTGTGTCGGGCACTGCACCTTATTGGCGTCTTTATTCGTTTTTAAGTTGTAGAGGTTCAGATGCACGCAACAAAGTACATCGGAGTCTTATCTGGTATGGGGAGAGGTGTCGTGAGGGCTTATAAGAGTGAATAACACGCCATGTTAGCACTGTATATTGTCACCATAGTGATCTTTCGTGTTTTCACTATTTACCCATTTACCGTCTAAGGTTATGAAAAATCATAATATTACTCGATTTTCTAAACCCCAGAAACGGTGAAACCCCGATGTTGGTAGCATCGGGGTTTCGAATTTCTAGATTTCTCGACTGGTAAGATCGATTATCTTTTCTATGCAGAAGGCTGGATTAATCCAATCTTATTCCTTGGTAGGGAATTAGATGCGGATGAAGTCCATGTGCTCAACTTTTGGCTTGAACGCGTGACGTTGAACGTCTTGTGGCTTAACCTTAACTTCTGCGCCGTCAATCAGTAGAGTGATTGCTTCGTAGAATTCAGGCTTGTCCATTTGGTTGATCACGTCAGCGTGAACAAGTTCGATAGCTACAGCTTCAGCTTCGCCACCGTAGATTACAGCTGGGAATTTACCAGCATGACGTAGGCGGCGGCTCGCACCTTTACCTAGTTCAGTACGTACTACTGCTTCAAATTTCATAGTTTTACTCTCAAATTAGTAAAAATTAACTTCACACCTCAATGCGACCTTGAGTGTGTGGTAATGCTTAAACATAAAAGTTCATGCTTAAGCGAGCGCGGATACTAACATCACATTCCAATATGAGCAAGTCAGAAGCCCATTTCAAAGTGAATTTCCTTCGATAATGGGTTCGTTTGGAGATAAAACGTTCGCTAACGCTTGTTTAGCGCATTTTACTCCCTTTTACATCGCAATCCTTATCTATTTATATCACTGCTAAATCATCAAGTTAATGAACGGAAAATGAATGTTTGCCTAAGACTTGGTTAAGTCTTAGTTCGTTAATCTTAGTGTTAATTAAACAGCAGAATGAATAGGTGAAAATATGAAACCGGTAAGCATTGTCGTAATTACGCTAAACGAAGAGAAACGCATTAGCCGCTTAATGGAAGAGTTGAGCGTGCAAACCCACCAAGAGTTTGAAGTGATTGTTGTCGACTCGAACAGTGAAGATAACACCCGAGAAGTCGCACAAGCCTATGAAAGTGCATTGCCAAAACTGACAGTCCACCATATGCAAGAACGCGGTGTTAGCCTTGGTCGAAACACCGGGGCTGCTTTGGCGCAATACAACAGAATCCTTTTCTTGGATGCCGACGTAAGCCTGCCTCGTAACTTCCTTGCGAAGGCGCTTTATGAGTTAGAAGAGAACAAGCTTGAAGTTGCTGGCGTATACATGAGTTCAAAAGGGCTGCCACTGGTTCATAAACTCGGTTATGGGCTGTTTAATGCGGGCTTATTTGCGACGCAGTTCTTTTTCCCGACGGCGATTGGCGCATGTATTTTCTCGACTAAACGGGCGCATGATGAGATCGGCGGTTTTGATGAAGAGATCGTCCTGTGTGAAGATTGTGACTACGTAAAACGTGCGAGCAAAACATGGCGATTTAGATTCCTAAATATGACTTTTGGTTTTGACCCACGTCGCTTAGACCAAGATGGCGTTGTGAAGACAGGCTCTACTTATCTTAAAGCCAATGTAAGACGCTTCTTTAAAGGAGAAATGCGTAATAACGAGATGAACTACAAGTTTGGTCACTACAAAGAACAGTAAGCGTTGAGGTTGTTATGTTTGATGGACTAGGGTTGTTTCTGGGAGCATTGGGTGATGCTCTCATTGGCCCAAACCTATTTGTACCGGGAGAGCCGTTCTTTATCGCAGCGGGCTTTCAACTGTATTCAGGTGCATGGATGGCGTTGGTTTTGGTGATGCTAGGTGGTTTGCTTGGTGATCAACTCAGTTATTTCATTGGTTATAAATACGGTGTTAAGGTGCAACGAAGGCTCATTAAGTTTCGCCCTAAAACCAAAAGATTAATTGCGCGCTGCCGCTATCTGGTTGCTCGCAAAGGCACATACATCATTCTTTTTGCTCGTTTATTAGGGCCTATCGCTTGGGTTGTGCCATTTATAGCTGGCTCGCATCGTGTACCGTGGCGTAATTTTAGTGTGTTGGCGTTTATCGGTTTGGCCCTTGGTGGAGGGCAGTTCATTGCTTGGGGCATGTTACTGGCGCACGGCGTTGAAAACTTCCCGTGGCTTAATAGCCTTAAGATATTTATCTCGGAGCATAATAGCTTGATCGTTGGTGTGTTCGCGGTATTAGTCTTCACCATTATCGGTTACCGAATGAAGTGGCGATGCTTAGTACTTAAGTCTAGTGCGCTGTTGTTGGCGTGGGTATTGTTTGCGAACTACGCTCACTTTTTCTGGAAAGCGGATGACTTTCAGAATCAACCAGAGACGGCTCAAATAAACAAAGTCGACTGGAACTCGGTTACCTATAAAGCGTTCCCCGGTAAATCTTCGTTCTACTCGGCGCAAGCGATCAACGTAATTTATGTTGGAGCAACCCCAAGAGACTTAATGAAGCAATTAGGCTGGATAGAGAATCAAACCTTCTCTCGAAATGAGATTGAATGGGTTGGTTATCTCGCATTGCTTAGAGAAAAAACGCCGCCAGTGTCTGATTTATATTGGCGAGACAAGCCGCAAGATATGGCTTTTCAATTGCCGGGTAACCTGATGAAGCGCAGCCATATTCGTTGGTGGCGTGCAGGTGTTGATATTAAAACTAACCAGCCTCAGTGGTTAGGCGCAATTAGCTATGATGATGGCCTTAAAGTCACGCCTTACTCAGGCATTGTGACCGTGCTTCATAACATTGACCCTAATGTTGATGAAGAGCGAGATCGGCTTGCTAATCAGATACGAACGTTACTACCAGACATCGAGTTAGACAAGTACCCATTAGCAACGGTGGAAGTGATCAATGACGATCATGACTATTACACTGATGGCCGGGTATTAACGATTGGAGCAACGACCCTTAGTGATAATTCACAAACTTTGGATGTTGCTGTGAACGATATATAGAGTTGTATATAAGGTCGATAGAATTAAGCCCTAGCATTACGTTAGGGCTTATTGTGTTTAACTTTTACTTAGCTTGTTCAGCCTTTACTTACTTTAAGCACCAGAGAAGCTTTTAAGCCGCCCATTGAGCTCTTGCTGAGCGTTAGGCTGCCTCGGTAACTGTGTGCCATTTCATTTACGATATTAAGCCCTAAGCCTGTTCCTGGTGTGGTTTCATCAAGTCGGACGCCACGTTTGGTCACTTGCTCAAGCTTCTCTTCAGGAATGCCTTGGCCATCATCTTCAATCACCAACTCTATGTTGCCATCGTCGAGTTCATTTGCATGGACGCGAATAATGCTGCCAGCCCACTTGTAACTGTTCTCGAGTAGGTTGCCGACCATTTCATCAAGGTCGGTTTTTTCTACCGCCACTTCAATCTCAGAGTCTAGCTCGTTAATTATAGTGACTTCGTTGGCTGCGTAGACTTTATCAAACGCCATTGAGATAGCTTCAACACGCTCACAAGGTGAAGACTTCACCGAAAGAATGTTCATTGCACCTGCCATACGAGCGCGGCCAAGGTGATAATCAATTTGGCTTTGAATCTGATGAATGGGCTGTTGCAGCAGTGCCTTGTCATCCTCTGGAAGTCGCTCTATCTCATTTTTTAGAACTGAAAGCGGTGTTTTCAACGCATGAGATAAGTTACCCGCGTGGTTACGAGCTCGTTCTAATAACTCTTGATAGTGAAAGAGCAGGGCATTGAGGTCAGAGACTAATGGAGAAACCTCTTTCGGGTAGTTATCGCTTAACCCTTGTTGCTCGCCGTTTCTTAGCATTACCAGTTCGCGTTGCATCTTGCTGAGCGGTAATAACGACCAACTGACTTGAATACCGATCAACATCAGCACGCCAACAAACAGCAACATTAGGATCAACCAGACTTGACCAGTAAGCTCGGTCAGTGTGGATTCTAATGGATCTTCATCAATACCAATGGTGATCGTGACAGGGTCGCTCAGTTCAGGCAGGTAGATATCTTGCTCGATGTAAATCAGCTTTTCTTTCTCTGGCCCTTTGACTGATGTGTGAATCGGTGAACGCTTGATGGTGAGGTCTTTATCCCATAGCGAGCGAGATCGAATGATCTGCTCTTGGGTAGCGGCGCGCCAATAAATACCACTGTAGGGCTGGTTGAACCTAGGATCAGACAGACGCTCTGCCATGATCAGGTTACCACTGTCATTGGTTTCGATATTGGCGGTTAACTCATCCATGGTTAAGCCAAGCTGCTGCTTCATGTCATCGACGAGGTAGTCGTTAACCAGTTTCGGAATCCCGACACCAGCCGCTAATATCATCGCACCTAGCCAAAAAGCCGCAGCAAGGAGCAAGCGGCTTTTTAAACTGATGTTTTTAAGTGTTCGTTTCTTTAGATTCATGCATTTCCAACCTGCCTTTGCTCATCGTAACTTATCGTATTGCGATGATCAGAACAGGCTGTCCACTTAATTAATGGTTGCTCTTGGCGTGATTGACGACTGAGCTATTCAGCATTCAGTTGGTAGCCAAGGCCACGAACGGTTTTGATGATCTTTGGTGCGATTTTCTTACGAATACGACCGATGAACACTTCAACCGTGTTTGAGTCTCGGTCGAAGTCTTGCTTGTAGATATGCTCAACCAACTCAGTGCGCGAGATAACCTTGTTTTGGTTATGCATGAAGTACGCGACAACTTTATATTCCAGCGCCGTGAGGCTAACTGCTTGACCTTGCCACAACACTTTAGAACTGCGTGTGTCTAGGCTTAGATCACCGATTTGAAGTATCGGAGCAGCACTGCCTGATGCTCGGCGCAGTTGAGCTCGGATACGGGCAATCAGCTCGACCATCTCAAATGGCTTAGTTAGGTAGTCATCAGCACCGGCGTTCAAACCCTCAACACGTTGAGTTAGCGTGTCACGAGCACTTAAGATAATCACTGGCGTGTTGATGTTTTCGTCTCGAATGCCTTTTAATACCGTTAGGCCGTCAAGCTTAGGTAAACCTAAATCGAGGACAATCGCGTCCCATTCTTCTGACGTTGCACGGTAGAGTGCGTCGATACCATCTTGAGAGAGCTCTGGAACCCAGTCGGCCCCCTCAAGTGTTTCAATAATTTGTTGGCCCAAACGAGGCTCATCTTCAACGACTAAAATTTTCATAATTGTTCTTCTAATTTCTTCTAATGACTGTTCGTCGTGCTTAGCTCTTCGTCGTACGTAACTAGTCGCCGTGTTTAATTGCGTCTTTAAAGTTGCGGCCTTTGATCATAAGCATTTCTAACGTCTCAGCGTTGTATTCGACTTTGATGATGTTGTTTTGGTAATTGATTTTTAGTTCATACACCCAAATGTCGTCATCTTCTTCTAGTTCTACTTTAATGATTCTGCCATGAAGATCGTTTTCAACCGCCGCATACATTTCTGAGAAAGGGCGAATGTAGCCTTCTCGTACGGCTTCATAGACTTCGTCTTGATCTTCTTCAAATTCGATGCTGGTTCCTGCTTTATGAACGTCCTGCACTAATTCATGACCATTATGATGTGAGTCAGCCCATGCGCCAGCAGAAACAAATAAGCCTAAGCTTATAGAAAACAAAGAAATCATAGCTTTACTAAACATAGCGAATCCTAGAGAAGGTTGATAGCGTTCAGTATAAAAAAGTAATTCTGAACAGAAAGTGAACCTGATTAATAATGAGAATTTGATACCGAAAAACTTAACGCTTAAATGGCGCAGGCTTTAATACATAAGATTAATTGCCGAGTGTTAAGAACGTAAGACTTACTTTTATTCTTACCTTAACGCTGCTGTAGTTCGTCTTCGAATATCTTGTCTCTCATTTTCCAAAAGCGTCCGACTTTACGGGCAATCACGAATTGAGGTGGGCGGAATCTATGTTGGTGAGCAACCACTTTCGTCGGTGAGGCTTCTTCGAAAGGGCGATGTCTGTCTGCAAGGTGAGGGCGAACAAACTGGTCTTTGAAGTTCTGCTTCTGCTTTTTGCTGGTTAATGACCAAAACTCATGCACTTGCGCTTGGTTTTCTCCGCGATAGGTGACCTTAAGTTGTGATTTACCTTTCTCGTCTTTAAGCACGTTGAGGTCCATTTCCAAGCATTCAAATACCAAGGCATCTTTTAGGTTCAGTGCTTCTTTTAGCTTTTTGTCTGGGTCGACTAAGGTTGCATCGCACTCATGACAAATGCGCGCAGCAATGTCATTATCAGCACCACATTCACCGCAATATTTCGCTCGGAAGCGATAATTACAGTGCTCGCGCTCGCCCGTGTCTTCATCGGTAAAGTAGCCTTGGCATTTGCGCCCAAAGTGCTCAAGCAAGAAGCCATTGCTGTCTAGCTTGCCCCAAAAGTTATTATTGAAGCCGCACGCAGGGCAAGGGATGGTGATGATTTCACTGTCTGAATCGGGTTTAGGGTCGCCAACCTCAGGTTGGTAGAGGTCGTAACTGTTGCCCGCATAGTCGAGCACCAAACACTCTTTTTTACCCGGAGATAGGCGTAAGCCACGGCCAACGATTTGTTGATACAAACTGATGGATTCTGTCGGGCGCAAAATCGCGATTAAATCGACGTGTGGCGCATCAAAACCTGTGGTTAATACCGATACGTTAACCAAGAACTTGATTTTACGTTCTTTGAAGTCGCTGATTATTTGGTCACGTTCGAGAGTTGGTGTATCACCAATCACAATTGAAGCTTCACCTTCTGGCAATAAGCCGAGGATCTCTTGTGCGTGTCGAACGGTCGCAGCGAACACCATGATACCTAGCTTGTCTTGGGCTAGGTGAATAATCTGATCGACAATCTGCGGGGTCGCGCGTTTCGATTGCTCGATCACCATGTCGAGTTCTGCTTCTTTGTAGCGACCAGTGCTCGCGGGCTTTAATTGCGAAAAGTCATAGCTCAACACGGGTGCATCAATCATGCGTGCAGGAGTTAAGAAACCTTCATCGAGCAGGTAACGAATCGGCAGCTCAAAGATACAGTCGCGGAAGAAACGTGGCTCATCTGAACGCACTTGACCGCGAGTGTGGTATTGATAAATCCAACCCATCCCAAGACGATATGGGGTCGCTGTTAATCCAAGCACCTTGATGCCCGAATTATTCTCGCGTAAGTGAGTGATGACTTTCTGATAACTACTGGTCTTTTCATCGGGAACACGGTGGCATTCGTCGATAACCAACAGCGAAAATTGGTTAGAGAATGAATCGAGATTTCGCACCACAGATTGCACCGAAGCAAACACGACTTGTTGGTCGGTCTCTTTGCGTCCTAAACCCGCAGAGAAAATCGAGCCTTTCAGCCCGTAACCTTCATACTTTTCATGGTTCTGTTCAACCAACTCTTTTACGTGAGCAAGCACCAACACTCGACCTTTCGCAAGCCTTGCTAACTCTGCAATCACAAGGCTTTTTCCTGCACCTGTCGGAAGCACGAGCACTGCCGGAGTTTGGTGTTTTCTGAAGTAATGAATCACTGATTTTACAGAATCAGCTTGGTACGGGCGGAGTGTATACATATCGCGTCTTGTAAGAAGGAAAACAAATAGTGTGAAATAGCTCAACTAATTGAGCAAAGGTGACTATAATACCCGACTTAGATTAGTTGAGGTATTCATGCGTTTAGATAAATTTCTGTGCGATGCATTAGGCGTCACTCGAAGAGAAGCAACACACTTATTAAAATCCAAGGCAGTGACAGTAAATGATGTCATTCAAAAAAGCGGCTCACTCAAGGTAACTGAAGAGTGCGTTGTGGAATGGCAAGGCAATGAACTGAATGTTCACGGCCCACGTTACATCATGCTTTATAAGCCAGAAGGCTTTGTTTGTTCGCATGAAGATGGCGCAAATCGTATCGCGTTTGAATTACTTGATGAAATCAAAATGGACAAGCTGCACTTTGCTGGTCGTCTAGATATTGATACAACAGGTCTTGTGTTGATTACAGACGATGGTAAGTGGTCTCACCGTATCACTTCGCCAAAGCACAAGTGCGAGAAGACGTACCGTGTGTGGTTGGTTGAACCTGTTGAAGACGATTACGTTGAAAAATTCAAAGAGGGCATCCAGCTTAAGAGCGAAGATGGCCTAACACTTCCTGCACACCTAGAAGTTCGTGCAGAGCGTGAAGTATTGCTAACGATTCACGAAGGCAAATACCACCAAGTTAAACGTATGTTTGCTGCTCTTGGTAACAAGGTAGAAGCACTACACCGTGAACGTATTGGCGAAATTGAGATGGACGAATCTTTAGAGTTAGGTGAATACCGTTACCTAACGCAAGAAGAAGTCGATTCAATCTGGAAGTAGTCCTTAGCTAGAAGTTGCTCTTAACAAGAAATTGTTCTTAACAAGAGACCACTTTTGCTGGAAATAGCCCTTTCGTTGTAAAGCCGACCATGGATAGCGTCGGCTGATGATGTTGACTGGTACTAGGAAAGTCTCAGCCAATCTTTGACTCGCGTACTCACGCTAGTCCCTAGCTCTATCAGTTGAACATTCGGAGAACCATGCAAACATCGACCTCACAGAGCCAAAGCTCCCAACTAGAAACACCTCAATTAGGCTTAGTGCTGTTTTTGATTCTAGGTGCGATTGGTGCACTTACTCCGCTAGCCATTGATATGTATCTGCCAGCGATGCCGACCATTGCTAAAGATCTTGGTGTGACGGCGGGTGAGGTACAAATCACGCTAACAGCCTATACCGCAGGTTTCGCGCTGGGGCAGTTGCTGCATGGCCCGTTGGCGGATAGCTATGGTCGCAAGCCTGTACTGCTTATTGGTGTGTTCTTGTTTGCTATCGCTTCTATGGTGAGTGCGACAACTCATGGCATTGAAGCGCTGACTTACATCCGTACCGCTCAAGGTTTTGCTGGTGCTGCGGCGGCCGTTATCATCCAAGCGGTGGTAAGAGATATGTTCGATCGTGAAGATTTCGCAAGAACCATGTCTTTCGTTACTTTGGTGATGACAGTTGCGCCATTGGTTGCTCCGATGATTGGCGGTTACTTAGCGTTGTGGTTCGGTTGGCGTTCAATTTTCTGGGTTCTGGCTATTTTTGCGGTGATCGTGATTCTGGCGGTATCGATGAAGATCCCAGAAACGCTTCCTGCAGAAAACCGACAACCATTGCGCTTTAAAACAACGATTCGTAACTATGCTCGACTGTGTAAGAACCCAACGGCGATGGGCCTGATTTTCTCTGGTGCATTCTCATTTTCAGGGATGTTTGCGTTCTTAACGGCAGGTTCATTCGTTTACATCGATATCTATGGCGTTCGCCCTGATCTGTTTGGCTACCTGTTCGGCTTGAATATTGTTGCTATGATCTTGATGACGAGCATCAACGGTCGAATCGTTAAGAAAGTGGGCTCTCACGCTATGCTCAGAGTCGGTTTAACCATTCAACTGTTTGCGGGCTTAGGTCTGTTAGTCGGTTGGATGTTAGATATCGGTTTGTGGGGTATTGTGCCATTCGTGATGCTGTTTATCGGCACACTGTCTACCATTGGTAGTAACTCAATGGCACTGCTTTTAAGCGGATACCCGAATATGGCCGGCACAGCTTCTTCGCTTGCAGGCACATTAAGATTTGGTACTGGTTCTGTAGTGGGGGCAATTGTTGCTATGCTACCAAGTGACACTGCAGGGCCAATGGCTATGATGATGGCAGCATGTGCAATACTGTCAGCATTACTATATTGGACATTAGGAAAGAAGGCATAATGTCAAAATACTATATTGAAATTCAGAAGTTAGTGAACGATGCGCTGGGCGAGCTGTATGCTCTGCATAAGTCTGGTAAAGCGATCGACGCACCTATCGCGAACAACCTTTATCTTGTTCGTTGGGTAACAAAAGCGATTAAATCTCAAGCTTATGATCGCGTGATTGTGCCTGACTTAGTTCGCTGGCAGAAACAGGGTCGCTCAAAAGGCAACAACTCTGATTTAACTTTTACCTTTAAACGTATTTCTGCGTTTTACGGACGTTTTTTCCCTGAAGGCGAAGAGCCTAAAACGCTAAAAGACAGTGATGTTGAAGCGTTCATGGACAAAATGTACGAGATGGGTTGGAGCGTATCGAGTGAAGACGAGCTAACGACTGGCGGCAAGATTCAATTCTTCACCGATGGCGAGCACTCTTTTGCTTTATGCGGTAAACAGTGTGACGACTCTTTCGACGGGGAGTTGATGGTTAAGCCAATGAACTGGTTTGTTCGTGGCAACCATGCTGAGTTCATCCAAGCGGCGATGGAAGCGGGCTTCATGCTTCACAAAGTAACGGACTATAAGTCTGCGGTGAAGTATCACGGTGAATACATCGTTTACCCAGCTAACCAAGGCAACCAACTGGCTGAGATCCCAATTAGCGTTATCGGGCTAATAGCGGATTCGAGATGAGAGATACGAAGAGCGGAATTATCCGCTCTTTTTTGTCTCTCATAGCGCGTGTCGCTAATTTGCTGTTAAGTCTTTTCGCATCCCGTTACCCGAATCTCGCATCTGCTTTTAATCCTGTTCTTTAGCCTGCTTCTCAATTGCCTTCACCATGCCTTTAAAAATAAACAGGTGGGCTGGCATCATAGCAAACCAATACAGTAACCCTAGAAAGCCTTTAGGGTGCCACCACGCTGAAATGTTCAGCTCGCGAGAGTCACCGTGGTCAGAGACGGTAATCTCGAGTCGCCCTAAACCGGGGCCTTTCATACCGAAAAGCAGGGATAAAAACTGATTCTCTTCACAGCGAATGACCTTCCATGAATCGATTTTGTCACCGACTTTTAGGTTGGGCCCTTCTGGCATTTGTCGAACCGGTACACCGCCACCGAAAAGAACATCCAACCATTCGCGTGTGCGCCATAAAGTGTTAGCAAAGAAGTAACCTTGCTTCGGGCTTCCGATTTGCTGAGCAACATGCCAAAGCGATTCCAATGAAGCGCTTGAGGTGATACTTGCGCCTGTTTTCTTCGGGTAATAGCCATACCCAGCTTGCCAGCGTTTGAATGCGGTTTTATCAAAGCCCCATACATTGCTTTTGACAAAGTTTCCTTCAGCGTGAATGGCTTGTTCAACCATATTTTCGAACGAGATAAGCTTCTGAGGGTACTTTTCTCTAATGATGGTCGAACTGGCGATGAAGTCGTGCTTTAAGCCTGCAAGTAGTGCTCTACCTATGTTAGACGGTACAGAAGTCACCACACCTAACCAATATGAAGCAATCTTTGGTGTCAGTAGCGATGTCGCCCATAGCCTGAGTGGACGATCGGCAGTTTTGGCAATATGAGCAAATTGGTTTCGGTAAGAGACAATATCCGGCCCGCCAACCTCAAAGGTTTGGCTTTCGCTAGGCGTGTCTTGTGCGAGTTTTAGTAAATAGTGGTTCAGGTTCTGCAAAGCAATCGGGTTGGCTTTAGAGTCAACCCATTTTGGCGCAATCATAATCGGCAAGTTGTACACGAAATCTCGCATGATCTCGAATGCCGCAGATCCTGGGCCAATGATCACGCCAGCTTGAAGTTCGGTAACGGGTACAGGCCCTTTACGAAGCAATTCGCCGGTTTTCTTTCTCGCTTGAAGGTGCTCTGAATCACCAGTCTGAGGCTGTAAAGAACTCAGGTAGATGACGTGTTGATTCTTTGGCCCAAGAGCAGAAACAAAGTTACGGGCTAAGTTCAGCTCATAATCGATAAAGTCGTGGCCTTCCGCCATGCCATGGACGAGAAAGAAGATAAGATCAAAGTCGGGGACTAAGGCTTGTGTCGCAGCTTGATCGGCCAGATCAAGATACTCAAGCGATAAGCTTTCGTGAGGCTCGGTCCGTGCCTTTAAATAGTCGATATGCCTTGCTGCTGCCGTGACTTGATAGCCTTGCTCAAGCAGGAGAGGGAGGAGTTGCGAACCAACATATCCAGAAGCGCCTAAAACCAGTACTTTCTTCATTGTTACTCCATTTATATCTGTGGTTAAAAACCGAACATTGATATAATAGCGCGATATTTATCTTTATTCATCAATACGTTCCGTTTAGGTATCTCTCTATGTTGCTCTCTTCAATTATTCATCACACACGAGGTGATTTTGTTCGCAGGCTTATTGCGATTGCACTGCCCATCACCTTGCAGAGCATTATGTTTTCAAGCCGAGGCTTGGTGGATGTATTGATGTTGGGCCAACTTGGCGAAGCAGACATCGCAGCTGTGGGGGTGGCGAGCCGAGCGATGTTCGTGACGACCATTATGCTGGTGGGTGTTACCACGGGCGGTGCTCTTCTTACTGCTCAATATTGGGGCGCGGGTAACAGACAAGGTGTGAGAGAAAGCACTGCGCTGACGTGGCTGGTGTCGACACTGTTTGCTTTACTGACTATCGCGTTTTTCGTTTCATTTCCTGCACAAATCATGGGCGTGACGACCGACTCTCAAGAGGTCATCAACTTAGGCGTTGAATACATCGTAATTACGTCATTTAGCATGCTAGCGGTATCGTGTGTCAGCAGTATGGCTGTGGGTTTGAGAGCGATGCACAAACCCGGGCTAAGTACATTTTTCAGCGGTATCGGCATCCTGTCTAACGTGTTCTTAAACTGGGTGCTGATCTTCGGTAACTTAGGCTTTCCTGCGCTTGGAATCAAAGGTGCGGCGATTGCGACGGTACTGAGTGGCGCGATTGAAGTCGCGACTTTGTTTGGTTATCTCTATTTCTCTAAGCATTTATTAGCATTTAAGTTTTGCGATATTAAAGCGGCAGCTTCGATTGATAAGGTGGTTCGCTTCTTGAAGCTGTCTCTGCCGACCACGTTTAACTTCTTAGCATGGGCGGGTGGTTTGTTTGCTTACCACGCGATCATGGGGCAATCGGGCGTTCAAGGTCTGGCTGCGCTATCGGTCATGACGCCGGTTGAATCTATCTCATTGAGTTTATTGATTGGCCTTTCGAATGCGGCAGCTGTTTTGGTGGGTAATCAACTTGGTGCGAAAAACAATGAAGCGGTTTACTATCAAGCGCTTGGCTTAACAATTTTGTGTTTCTTAACTAGTATTGTTGTAGCCGTTTTTCTCTATTTCGTTCAAACGCCAATACTTAATGCCTTTAGCGCACTGACGGAAGAAACCAGAGCCCTCTCAGAGAAGTTCATTCTGATCCTCTGTGTGGGTATTGTCATTCGCTCGGTGCCATTGACTGTGATCGTTGGGGTGTTGAGAGCGGGTGGTGATGTGAAGTTCTGCCTCTATCAAGATTTGATTGCTCAGTGGGTGATCGGTATCCCATTGGCAGCCATCGCGGCTATCTATTTTAAGTTTCCACCTGAGTGGGTATATCTGCTTTTCCTAACGGAAGAAGTCCTCAAGTGGGGCGGGTCGCTCTATCGCATGAAAACAAGAAAATGGATTAAAAACTTGATAGGAAGTTGAAGTAGGGCGCACCAATCGCATCACTTTATCGTTGGCGTGTGATCTATCTTTCAAAATACTTCCTCCTAACAGGGAATTAGTGTAGATTCTCCTTCCAAATTCTAACTAATGCGAGCTGTTTAATGTTAAAGCTGTCAGACCTATGTAAAGGCTATGTCGATGGGGGGGAGTTTCACCCTGTTTTGCAAGGTGCTGAATTAACATTAAACCAAGGTGACCAGCTGGCATTAATGGGAGAAAGCGGTTCAGGTAAAAGTACTTTACTGAATCTTATCGCGGGCTTAGACCTAGCGGACTCAGGTGAAATCGCTTTTCCTCACTTCAGTATGCACGACTCAACCGAGCGTGACCGCACCGCTTATCGCAGAAACAACATTGGCCATATTTTTCAGCAATTCAACTTATTGCCAACGTTAAATATTGCCGATAACATCCGTTTTTGCCGCCAGTTAAAAGGCTTACCTGAAGACAAAGGTCTCTGGAGACAGATTCTCTCTGCTTTAGATCTTATGCCTTTACTTGGCCGTTACCCTGAAGAAGCGTCTGGTGGCCAACAACAACGTGCGGCCATTGCGCGTGCGCTTTATATGGAACCAAAAATATTGCTGGCCGATGAGCCGACCGGTAGTTTAGATGAGCGTAATGCAGAAGCGGTAATGCGTTTGCTGACCTCTTTGGCTCGTCAATTAGAATGTACGTTGCTGTTGGTAACACACAGTGAAAAAGTAGCTCTGCATATGGATGGTAGGATCCGTCTACAAGGAGGACAACTGCATGTTATGGCCCGTAGTTAAGGCACTACTCGGTCACTATCGACGTTACCCACTGCAGATTATTTTGGTATGGCTTGGTTTAACCCTCGGCGTATCACTTTTGGTTGGTGTTACTGCTATCAACCAACACGCCAAGCAAAGCTATGCACATGGCGAAAAGCTCTTTTCGAATCCTCTTCCTTACCGCATTCGACCAAAACACAACGCCAATAAAATCCCGCAAGGCTTTTATATCCAGCTTCGCCGTGAAGGTTTTCAACAGTGTTCTCCTCTTGATCACCATCGTATCACTGATGAAAATGGCGCAAACTTCATGGTTGTCGGTATAGATCCTGTTTCTATGCTTCAGCTACAACCTGGTATAGCGTTAAAAGATCTCACCGCTTTGAACCTCATGAAGCCACCATATCCAATCCTTGTCAGTGATGATCTTGCTGAACACATGGAATGGCACAACGGTGATTACATCCCTTTGATGGATGGTTCTGAACTTGGTCCTGTGGTTGTTGATCAAAATAATATGATTAATGGTACAAGGTTGATTGCGGATATCTCCTTGCTCCGAATGCTTAAACGCAGTGCTGGGCTTTCAGTGATTGCTTGTTCAGACATGCCCACTGAGAAGTTTGAACGTCTTAAAAATATGTTACCTAATGGTTTGACGATCTCTCGTAGCTCTAAGGCAGAGCTTGAGTCGCTGACCAGTGCGTTCCACTTAAACCTAAAAGCGATGGGTATGCTGTCGTTTGTGGTTGGCTTGTTCATTTTCTATCAAGCAATGTCGCTTTCTTTTATTCAGCGTCAACCGTTAGTCGGGATTTTAAGACAAACGGGTGTGTCTGGTTGGCAACTGACTAAAGCGCTCTGTTTAGAGTTACTGCTATTGGTTTTACTGAGCTGGATCTGCGGCAATGTATTCGGTGTCATGTTAGCAAACCAATTGTTACCTGCCGTATCTTCAAGCTTGGGCGATTTATACGACGCTAACGTCGGCTTAACGATCGACTGGAATTGGCGTTGGAGTGGTTACAGCTTACTGATGGCATTGATTGGTGCTTTCTTAGCGTGTGCGTGGCCACTGGTTCGTTTACTTAAGTCTCAACCGATTCGTCTGTCTTCTCGTTTGTCTTTGATGCGTTTTGCGGGTACCGAGTTCACTTGGCAAGCGTTGATTGGCTGTGGCTTCTTGGTTGCTGCTGTTGCTGTGTATCAAGCCCCTCAGACTCAAGAAACGGGTTTTGCGATTATTGCGCTAATGCTGATCAGTGTGGCGCTATTTACCCCGTTTTTGATGTGGAAGTTATTTAACAGCCTCTCTTATTCGTTGCGCTGGGTTCGTGCTCGCTGGTTCTTTGCTGATGCAGCCTCCAGTATGAGTTACCGTGGCGTGGCGACGATGGCCTTTATGTTGGCCTTAACAGCCAATATTGGTGTAGAAACCATGGTCGGTAGCTTTAGAGATACCACTGATAAATGGCTAACACAGCGTTTGGCAGCCGATCTTTATATCTACCCAACCAACAATGCCGCTGCTCGTATGAGTAATTGGTTATCTGACCAACCTGAAGTGGATTCGGTTTGGTGGCGTTGGGAGAAAGATGTTGCGTCTCCAGTCGGTAGTATTCAGGTGGTCAGTACAGGCCCTTCTGAAGGCGAACTAGAAGCGCTGACGATCAAATTAGGTATTCCGAATTACTGGTATCACTTACATCACTCTAAAGGTGTGTTGATCAGTGAATCGATGTCTCTCAAGCTGGGGATTCGCCCTGGCGACTACATCGACCTCTATGACAGTCTCGGCTCTGGTTGGCAGGTTGTCGGTGTCTATTACGATTACGGTAACCCTTACCATCAAGTCATGATGTCGCATCGAAATTGGCTGTATGGGTTTGCAGGGCGGGGAAATGTCGGCCTTGGCGTAATACTCAAAGACGATGTGAATTCACTAGGGCTTCGCAACCGATTAGAAAGTGTATTCAGGCTTGGTTCTGAGCGTGTTTTCGATAATAACAATATTCACAGTCAAGCGATGCGGGTGTTTGATAGAACGTTCGCGATTGCAGATACACTAGGCAATATCACCTTGGTTATCGCCGTCTTCGGTATCTTCTTCGCGACGGTTGCGGGTGAAGTATCTCGCCAAAGGCATATTTCCTTGCAGCGCTGTTTGGGTGTCTCGGCGAAAGAACTGATCCTGACAGGTAGTTTGCAGCTGTTTGTGTTCGGGCTTATTTCCTCCTTAATTGCGATTCCGCTCGGATTAGCGCTAGCGAGCCTAATTGTAGATATCGTGATCAAGCAGTCTTTTGGGTGGTCACTCGAGTTACAAGTGATTCCTTGGGACTATTTGCAGACATTTGCATGGGCCATGGCAGCATTGATGCTAGCTGGTGCTTTACCAGTGATGAGAATGATTCGGAACACTCCGATGAAGTCACTGAGGGATGCGCTTTAGTATGTTTTTACGGAATACCTCAACTAAGTTAAGACAACGAATCCTGTCTTCTCTGCTATTAATCAGTTTCTTCGGCATCTTTTTAAGTGTTTGGGGTTATTACTCCTATTTCATCGATCCTGGTGAAAAGGGCGTGAATGAAGTTAACTCAATATTGGTTAATGAACACTTCAATGTGTTCGAACCTGTTTTGCCAGACCGCAATGTGTCGCTACCACAAGATTTTAAGTTCCACCCAGAGTTTCAGCACGAGTGGTGGCATTACTTTGCGTCTTTGAAAGGTGATGACGGTAAAGACTATTCGGTTCAGTGGAGCTTTTTCCGTATAGCAACGGACGAACGTGAAACTCCGGGGTGGCAAAGCCCTCAAGTCTATATCTCAAATGTGGTGGTCTCTTCTAAGTCCAAAGTATGGAAAGAACAGCGCATGGCTCGTGGCGGTATTGGCCAAGCGGGAATGACTAATCGTCCATTCAGACTTTGGATTGATAACTGGAACTGGCGTGCACTCGGCAACACCCCATTCCCCGGGCGCCTTCAAGTGCAAACTGATACGTTTGGACTAGAACTCGACACCATTGCAAAAGGGCCCTATGTGCTCAACGGCGATAACGGTTATCAGAAAAAGCACGACTTATTACCTGTCGCGTCTTATAACTTCAGCGCTCCATTTTTATCGTTGAGCGGTGTGTTGAACCTAGACGGCGTTACCAAGGAAGTGGAAGGAACTGCGTGGGTACATAAAGAGTGGGGCAGTGGCTTACTTGGAGTGGGCCAACAAGGTTGGGATTGGTTTGTATTTAACCTCGATGACGGCACAGCGCTGAGCATTAACCGCTATCGTCATAACCAACAGTTGCCTTACATATTCGGGACATTAGCAACGCGCTCAGGCAAAGTTTACCAATTAACGGAATCCGACATTTCCATTCAACCATTGCAAAATACAACGTTGATGAATGGAAGACGGATGCCTTTGCAGTGGATCATTAACGTCCCTAAGCATGATATCAACCTCACAACGCGTATTATACGCAGGGATATGTGGCTTCCATTTGTCATACCATATTGGGAAGGGCCGATTAAGGCGAGCGGGAGCCATGAAGCGACAGGCTTTATGCAGTTAACTGGCTACTAAAAAACACCTAAGGCTATAATTTGATAGCCTTTTTTTATGCCTGCGCCTTTTAGCGTCCCCCAATGAATTGTGCATACAGGTTCGATGATCTCATCTATACTTAATTCATGGTGCATAACAACATTATGGAATATACGACGTATTGTTTAGTATTTGTAGGAAAAACCGAAGTTAAACATCCGAAGAAGTGATTATCTATCAATTAAACTTGGATATAAACTCGTGGTTATTCTTTGTTATTCGTTTATTTAAATAATAAATATAAGGGCGAAATCATGACCGACGTCATCCGTGACTTCTTTAAAATGGAATCTGCTGGCGGCATCATACTAGTCATCGCTGCGGCGATCGCAATGTTTGTAGCAAACTCACCACTGAACGAAATGTACCAAGGTGTACTTCACAGTTACGTTCTTGGTATGTCTGTGTCTCACTGGATTAACGATGGCTTAATGGCTGTCTTCTTCCTTCTAATCGGCTTAGAAGTTAAGCGCGAACTTTTAGAAGGCGCATTAAAGTCTAAAGAGACAGCAATCTTCCCAGCTATCGCAGCTGTGGGTGGTATGCTAGCTCCTGCACTTATTTACGTGCTATTTAATTCAAGTAACCCTGAAGCGCTTCAAGGTTGGGCTATCCCAGCAGCGACTGATATCGCATTCGCATTGGGTATTATGGCTCTTCTTGGTAACCGTGTACCGGTAAGCTTGAAGGTATTCCTACTAGCACTGGCAATTATCGATGACCTAGGTGTTGTTGTTATCATTGCACTGTTCTACTCAGGCGACCTATCAACACTTGCACTTACAGTTGGCTTCATCGCGACTGGTGTGTTGTTCATGCTAAACAACAAGCATGTGACTAAGCTGAGTGTTTATCTTATTGTTGGTGCAATTCTGTGGTTCGCAGTATTGAAGTCTGGTGTTCATGCAACGCTGGCTGGTGTAGTAATTGGTTTTGCTATCCCACTGAAAGGCAATAAAGGTGAACATTCTCCGCTGAAGCATCTAGAACATGCTCTGCACCCATACGTCGCTTTTGCAATCTTGCCAGTCTTTGCTTTTGCAAACGCAGGTATTTCATTGGAAGGTATCTCAATCTCAAGCCTAACAGGTATGCTACCGCTTGGTATCGCTATGGGTCTATTGATTGGTAAGCCTCTTGGTATCTTTGCATTCAGCTGGGGTGCGGTGAAATTGGGTGTTGCTAAGCTCCCTGAAGGTGTGAACTTTATGAACATCTTCGCAGTATCTGTCCTGTGTGGTATTGGTTTTACAATGTCTATCTTTATTTCATCACTAGCATTTGGCCCAACGAATGTAGAGTTTGACACACTAGCTCGACTAGGCATCCTGATGGGATCTACAACAGCTGCAATTCTAGGTTACTTCCTGCTAAGCGTTTCTTTACCGAAAACAGCAAAGCAACAAGAAGTAAAACTATAATCAGCGGTAGGCTCGTTTAACGGCGAGCCTATTCACTGATTAACAAGCTAACTTCTGAGTAGCAAGACGAGTCACAGAATCATCCTCCCCGATTCATGTGACAGCAAAGAACAAAAAAGCCGTGATAGGGTTTCCTATCTCGGCTTTATTGATCCTAACTGCTAGTATTTTTAGTTTGGTTAGTTATTGATGATCTAAAACTCCTAGATTCAACTCATTATTTTGATCGGCATGAATTGCGGATCGTTTTGGATGACCAGAGTGACAGTGTCATGTTATTTTTCTAGCGTGGTAAATATGGTCCACTCCTCGACGATCTGCTCATTCAGCCCGACAACCGTTGCTGTTACTCGACGGTTCAGTGCATGAGAAGTAGCATCGTTGCCATCGCTCTCTAAGCGGTTTTCACCGTAACCGACAACTCTTACTCGGCTCGGGTCTATACCATTCGACAATAATTCATCTTCAACGTGGTGAGCGCGCTTCTTTGATAACTCTAAGTTGTATTCACTCGCGCCGACTTTACTGGCGTAACCTTGAATTTCTATCGATGCACTTTGGTAGGTTTCTAAGAACTCAGCCATGGTAGTGATTTGATCTGAGAAGATAGGGTTAACTTCATAGGAGTCATTGGCGAAAAGGATGTTCAGCCGTCTGACTTCTTGCGAGCTAACCGTCTCTCCACAGCCTTCGTTGTCTACCAGAGACGACTCTGGTGTGCCAGGACAGGTGTCTCGTGCATTGACCACACCATCGTTATCATCGTCTTGCAGGTCAGAAATTTGCTCCGCTTCTGGCGTTTCTATGTAGGGCTCTTCATTTTGGCTAGAGCATGCACATAGCGTTATCGTTAATGCGGAAAGTAATAAATAAGGTCTCTTCATCATTAATACTCCACTGCCGTTGTCCACTCGTCTGGAATGTCGACCAGTAGAGCGTTCAATAGAGAGCCTGTCGCGTTCATTACACGGTATTTAGCGTACTGTTCAGAGTAATGCGCATCTAAGTAATCTTTGCGGGCTTCAAACAATTCGTTTTCAGTGTTAAGCAGATCAAGTAGCGTACGTTTGCCGATTCGATATTGTTTCTCATAAGCGATAACGGTTTCTGACGCCGAATCCACGTGATCAGACAAGAAGTTCTTTTGTTGTAACGTCAGATCCAATGCACTCCAAGAGAGGCGAAGGCCTTCTTCAACTTGTCGATAAGCACGATCTCTTAGATCTTTTGCTTTATTGAGTTGGTAAGCTGCAGCTTCTGAATTAGCACTATCGGTACCACCGTTGTAGAGGTTGTATCGCATTCTCAACATTGCCAAAGTCTCTTGGCTCGAACCTTCATCGCCTCCAGCATCATCTCGCCATGATTGAGATGCCTCGATAGAGAACGTCGGGTAGTTAACCCCTTTTGATTGTTTGTACTGGAAGTGCGCTGAATCGACATCTGCAGTCGCGACTTTGATGACTGGGTGTTGGTCCAGAGCATCAACAAGCGCGTCTGATAATGACAGAGGAATCATAGAAATATCGGCTCTTGGGTAGACTAAGCCAAGCGGTTCTTGACCCACTATTCTTCTAAATTGGGTGTGGGTATCAATTAGGTTGTTCTGTGCGGCTAATAAGTTGCCGTGAGCTTTTGCAATCCTTGCTTCTACCTGAGATACATCTGCGGTTGAGCCTATGCCTGAGACTGCACGCTTTTTGATGTCTTTATAGATTTTCTTGTGGATAGCGAGGTTACTTTCCGAAAGGGCTAAAACTTCAGTTGCTTTGACTGCGTCTAAGTAGATCTGTGTGACCTCTAGCGCTTTGTCTTCGGCATCCGCGAGCAATTGCAAACGAACCGATTCTGCTTCTGCGGCAGTACGATCAATATCATTGAGAGTCGATGAACCATCCCACAGCAACTGAGTGAGGGAAATCGTCGCTTCCTTTCTTGTGAGATCGGTATCGGGGCCGTTATTTGGTGCAGGGTTTATGCCTTCGTAACCAATACCAGCATCCAGGTCGATACTAGGTCTATAAGCACCACCTGCGGCGTCATTTCGTTTCCGTACACTCACAAACTCATTAAAGATACTCTTTATCTCAGGGTTTGTAGCCAAGGTAATGGCTACGGCCTGTTCTAAAGTTTGAGCAGAGAGTGGAGCTGCAATAACTAAGCAACACATAATAGGTAATTTCAACAGTCTCAAAGTAGGTCTCCTTCTACTTTTAAAAGCTCCCGCCGCTTCCCAACAAGCGTTTAACTACTTAATTGAAAAGGGTATTAAACAAAGCTTAGGACATCTGCAAGAAATTGCTAAGTTTGTTGGCTTTATTTCGAATGTAAGTCTCTATCCTTATTGATTAATTTACCAATAGTAGCAAGTGGCAAGCTTCGAATGGATGCACCGTAAATAGAGGAAACGTAGTATTAGGTTTGGACTCAGATAGGTAAACGTTGGCTAGTAGGTTGTTTGAAATACGAGTTCCAGTGATAACAATGTGCCAAGCATGGTAGTTCGACTCTTAGGAAGAAATGACAGCATATAAAGAGGCGGTCGCGCTGTTCAGGTTGTAGTTAGTAGCTGTGAAGAGGGGTAAGTAAGGCTCACTCTCGTCCCAAACAACAAACAAAAAAAAAGCCCAAACCAACGTGGTTTGGGCGGATACAAGTATAGGAGTTAATAAGGAAAATGCAGTAATTAAGAAAGCAGTGAGAAGAACAAGTTTGACGGCCTGTTAAACTTCTAAATACGCTGTTTTCTACCTAATTTAGGACTCTCCATTTCCATTTCAGTTCCAAGAAAATTCATTATTTTTTTCTTTTTTTATAAACACACAGCGATTCAATCGTTTAGTGCTGAGTTTTATTAACTGGTACGACCAATTTGTGAAAATGTGATGTTGCTTGCTTGTTAAATAAATGTACTAAGCGTATATTTCAAACAGTTGTTTAATACGAGTGATTGAAATGGCACCAAGAAGTACAACCAAAGACAAAATCTTAGATGTGGCTGAAGGCTTATTTGCTGAGCACGGTTTTAATGACACCTCTTTACGTACGATTACGAGTAAAGCGAATGTCAACTTAGCTTCAGTGAACTATCACTTTGGCGATAAGAAGACTCTGGTTCGTGCGGTACTCAATCGTTACTTAGAAGCATTTATGCCAGCACTGCAAGATGCATTAGTGAACTTAAACTTGAACGAAACGTATTCTATGAGTGACGTGTTTGAGTCGTTGAGACAGCCACTAAGAGCACTTAATGATGTTAGGCCAAATGGTACAAGCCGATTCATGTTACTTATCGGCAGAGGCTATACGGATGTGCAAGGACACTTGCGTTGGTTCATTACGACTCGCTACAGCGAAGTACTTTCTTTGTTTACGACATCTGTAATGAAGGCGAATCCGAACCTCACTCAAGAACAGTTATTTTGGCGATTACACTTCACCCTAGGGACTTGTGTATTCACCATGGCATCAAGTCAGGCTCTGGTAGAAATTGCAGAGAATGACTATGACAGAAAGATAGATGCTAAGGCAGTGGTCGATATTCTTATTCCATATTTAGCCGCAGGCATGTCAGCAGAAGAATAAAACAATAAAAAGCGAAACATTCACAACCAATATAGTGAACAAAAGGATCTGAACTATGAGCTCTCTAAGACAAAAATGGGTAAGTGACCCAGCTTTTAAACTCTTTAAAAAAGTACTACCACCACTATCTAGCACCGAGAAAGAAGCGATGGAAGCGGGTAGCGTGTGGTGGGACGGAGAGCTGTTTTCTGGTAAACCAGATTTCACTAAGCTGCATCAATACCCAAAACCTCAGCTGACAGCAGAAGAGCAATCGTTCATGGATAATGAGCTTGAAACCTTGCTCGCTATGCTTGATGACCACCAAATTGTAAAAGAAGATCGAGACCTTCCTGAAGAGGTGTGGAACTTCTTACGCAAAGAGCGTTTCTTTTCGCTAATTATTGCGAAAGAGTATGGCGGTCGTGAATTCTCAGCACACGCTAACTCAACTATCGTAACTAAGATTGCGACTCGCAGTATCAGTACTGCGGTTTCAGTAATGGTTCCAAACTCTCTTGGTCCTGGTGAGCTGCTGTCTCACTACGGCACTCAAGACCAAAAAGACTACTGGCTACCTCGTCTTGCTGACGGTACAGATATCCCATGTTTCGCACTAACAGGCCCAGAAGCGGGTTCTGATGCGGGTGGTATCCCTGATGTCGGAACTGTGTGCATGGGCATGCACGAAGGTAAAGAGACGCTAGGTATCAAGCTTAGCTGGAACAAACGCTACATTACACTAGCACCAGTGGCGACGGTACTTGGTCTGGCTTTCAAACTGCACGATCCAGAAAAGCTACTGGGTGACAAAGAAGACATTGGCATCACTTGTGCGCTAATCCCGGCTGACCACGAAGGTGTTGTGATTGGTGAGCGTCATGACCCACTTGGTCTTGCGTTTATGAATGGTCCAACACGCGGTCACGATGTATTTATTCCTATGGAATGGTTAATCGGTGGTGCCGATTACGCAGGTAAAGGCTGGCGTATGCTGGTGGAATGTCTGTCTGCAGGTCGTGGTATCTCATTACCCGCACTTGGCACGGCGATGGGCCACCTAACGGCGAAAACGACCGGCGCATACGCTTATGTTCGTAAGCAGTTCGGTATGTCGATTGGTAAGTTTGAAGGAGTTGCAGAGAGTTTAGGTCGTATTGGTGGCTTAACGTATCTACTAGAAGCGACTCGTACACTAACAACTACTTCACTCGATATGAAAGAGAAGCCGGGTATCGTTACGGCTATCGCGAAATATCACATGACAGAAATGGCGCGTACTATCCTGAATGATTCAATGGATATCCACTCTGGTCGTGCAATTCAAGATGGTCCAATGAACTACTTAGCTGCGCCTTACCTAGGTATTCCAGTTGCTATCACAGTAGAAGGTGCGAACATCTTAACTCGCAACCTGATGATCTTCGGTCAAGGTGCGACACGTTGTCACCCATACGTGCTAAGCGAAATGGAAGCGGCAGCAAACCCAGATGAGAAGCAAGGTGCGAAGGATTTCGATAACTTGTTGTTCAAGCATATCTCTCACGCAACTAAGAACACGTTTGGTGCGTTCGGTGCGGCATTGACAGGCTCTAAGTTCATTAAAGCGGATATGAGCGGTCCAACGAAGCCTTACTACCAAGACTTAACTCGCTTGAGCCGTGCGCTTGCAGTGAGTGCGGATTTCGCAATGCTTACACTAGGTGGCGAACTGAAACGTAAAGAGCTTATCTCTGCACGTCTAGGTGATGGTCTAAGTTACCTATACATGGCGTCTGCAGCGCTTAAGAAGTATGAAGATGAAGGTCGTCAACAAGCTGACCTAGACTACGTACACTACGCGGTTCAACACTGTTTCCATAACGCGGCTAAATCGCTACAAGAAGCGTACAGAAACTTCCCGAACAAGATGGTAGGTAAAGTACTTAAAGGTCTAGTTTTCCCTGTCGGTAACCACTTTGAAAAACCAAGTGATAATCTAACGGTACAACTGGCAGAAAGCTTGATGACTCCGGGTGCACACCGTGAACGTCTAACTCACCTTTGCTACATAGGCAAAGAAGAAGAGGATAGTGTTGGCCTAATGGAGAATGCGTTCAATGCGATGTACAGCATCAAGCCTCTCGAACGTAAGATCTTCAAAGCAGTGAAAGAGGGCAAAGTGGCTCGTAAAGGTCTATTGCAAGATAAACTTGCTCAAGCACTGGCGGCAGATGTTCTTACTCAAGACGAAGTTGACCAAATCATTGCAGCAGACAAACTTCGCTACGCAGCGATTCAAGTTGACCACTTCAGTCATGATTACAGTGAAACTTTGACGCGAAAAGAGTTAAAACCTAAGCTAAATAGCGTTGCTTAGATAAAGAAACGACAAAAGGCACCTAATTAGGTGCCTTTTTTGTTTTTGTCGTAGAAGTTGCAATAGAGGCGTTAACAAATGGTGACTTAGTCAGCAAATATCAGCTGAGTGCTCCAACCACTTGCATTTTCACCACATTTTTACAGAAATTAGATGCCATTTGCGTACGAAACTTTTATCCTTAACCTGATTTTTTAAGGAAGTTGAATATGATCATCAAACCTCGAATTCGCGGATTCATCTGTACTACAACACATCCAGTCGGTTGTGAAGCTAATGTAAAAGAACAAATTGCTTACACAAAAGTTCAAGGCCCAATCGCAAACGCACCTAAACGTGTACTAGTTGTTGGCTCTTCAAGTGGCTACGGCTTGTCTTCACGTATTGCGGCTGCATTTGGTGGCGGCGCTTCAACTATCGGTGTTTTCTTTGAGAAAGCCGGTACTGAGAAAAAGCCTGGCACAGCTGGTTTCTACAACTCAGCAGCGTTCGACAAGTTTGCTAAAGAAGAAGGCCTATATTCAAAAAGCCTGAACGGCGATGCTTTCTCTAACGAGGCGAAACAGAAAACAATTGACCTGATCAAAGAAGATCTAGGCCAAATCGATATGGTTGTATACTCACTGGCGTCTCCAGTGCGTAAAATGCCAGAGACTGGCGAAGTAATTCGTTCATCTCTAAAGCCTATCGGTGAAACGTACACGTCAACTGCGGTTGATACGAACAAAGACACAATCATCGAAGCAAGCGTAGAGCCTGCAACTGAAGAAGAGATCAAAGACACTGTTACTGTAATGGGCGGTGAAGATTGGGAACTTTGGATCAATGCTCTTTCTGAAGCTGGTGTTCTAGCGGACGGTTGTAAGACGGTTGCTTACAGCTACATCGGTACTGAACTAACGTGGCCAATCTACTGGGATGGCGCACTAGGTAAAGCTAAGATGGATCTAGACCGTGCAGCGACAGCGCTGAACGAGAAGCTAGGCCAAACTGGCGGTACTGCAAACGTTGCTGTTCTTAAGTCTGTAGTGACTCAAGCAAGTTCTGCAATCCCTGTAATGCCTCTTTACATCGCTATGGTGTTCAAGAAGATGCGTGAAGAAGGTATTCACGAAGGTTGTATGGAACAGATCTTCCGTATGTTCAGCCAACGTCTATACAAAGAAGACGGCAGCGCGCCAGTAGTGGATGAAGTGAACCGTCTACGTCTAGATGACCTTGAGCTTCGCGAAGACATTCAAGATCACTGTCGTAACCTATGGCCTCAAATCACAACTGAGAACCTAAAAGAACTGACTGACTACGTAGAGTACAAAGAAGAGTTCTTGAAGCTATTTGGTTTCGGTGTTGAAGGTGTTGATTACGAAGCTGACGTTAACCCAGCTGTTGAATTTGATGTAGCTGACATCTAATTCAAGTTATCGAATCTAAACGAAATAGGCGCTCATTGAGCGCCTATTTTTTTGTCTGCTATTTGGTTCAAGAGATTAAGAGCAGATATGGGATTCGAGTGGCGGGATGCGAAGAGATTTAAGAGCGGATACGGCTACCGCGATTCGAAGGGGGACAAGAGTAGAAATAAGGGATGAAGAGAGTTAAGAGCAGGAGTGGGGAAGAAGGCTTGAACCGCTTAAAACAGGTTATAAAAAATGCACTAACCCAAAGTGAATTAGTGCATTCGAAATATCTAAGCTTGGCTGCTTTTAATGCAGCAGATGCTAGCTAATTATGATGATGAAAGTACCTGCTAAGGTCATCAATATATTGGCTATCGCATAAGTACCCGCATAACCCAGAGCCGGAATCGTTGAGCGAGCGTGGTCATTTACGATGTCCATCGCTGGAGCGCAAGTTCGCGCGCCAATGATTGCACCGAACAACAAAGCTCGGTTCATCTTCAATACGTAAGCGCCAACCAAGTAAGCGAAGAATACTGGCAGCACACTCACTACTAGGGCAATACCTATTACCTGTGGGCCAACTTGGGTTAAGTGCTCAAATATCTTACCACCGGCGCTCAAGCCGATACCGACCATAAAGAACATCAAACCGAGGTCTTTGACCATGTTCAGAGCACCTTGAGGCACATAACCGAAAGTAGGGTGGTTCGCTCGTAGGAAACCAAGCATGATGCCCGATAGAAGCAGGCCAACCGCGTTACCTAGCCCAAACGATACCTGACCGAATGTCATGGTGATCAAACCAAACAAAATACCCAAAATGAAGAAGCTACAGAAGGCCATCAAATCCGCCATTTGGCTGTGGATTGAGATGAAACCAATTTTCTCAGCTAGGCCGTGCACTCGACTCTTTTCACCACTCACCTGTAGGACGTCACCTTTAGAAAGCACGATGTTTAAGTCCATCGGCATTTCAATCTGAGCACGTACTACGCGGTTAAGGAAACAGCCGTATTCAGACAGGTTTAAGTCTGATAGGCGCTTACCTGCGATACTGTCACTCTTAACGACGATCTCTTCTTCCACGATACGCAGATCGAGAAGGTTACGGTCGAAAACTTCTTTACCGTTACGGAAGCTTGGGTCTAGACGAGCGTGGCTATCTGGGAAACCAACCAATGCGATCTCATCGCCTTCTTGCAGAATTGCATCACCATCTGGATGGGCAAGAATACCATTACGTCGAATACGCTCGATGTAACAGCCTGTTTGGCGATAGATGCCCAGTTCACGCAGATTCTTACCGTCAGTCCAAGAGATGAGCTCTGGTCCCACTCGATAAGCACGAATAATGGGCAAGTAAACCTTACGCTGACCTGAAGCGCCTAAACCACGTTCTTGGGCGATTTGCTCTGCCGAGTCGTGTAGGTTCACTTTTTGAAGTTTTGGAATCAAGCGAGCAAACATAATCATACTGATTAAGCCAACCAAGTAAGCCATCGCGTAACCGACTGAAAGGTTTTCGATAATCAGGCTCAAGTCCATGTTTCTTGGTAATTCTGCAAGCCCAGAATTCAGAGCATCTTGAGCACCTACCAATATCGGCGTTGCTGTTAAGGCACCTGCCATCATGCCTGCAGATAAACCAAAGCCTAGGCCAAGGTAATGACTACTGAAATAGGTTAGGGCAATTGCGGTAGAAAGTACCACAAGGCTCAGAATGAGGTAGTGCTTACCGTCTCTGAAGAAGATACCGAAGAAGTTTGGTCCAGCTTCAATGCCAACACAGTAGATGAACAGCATGAAACCAATGGTGAGCGCATCTGCGTTAAAAGAAAAGCCAAGATGTCCCATGATAAGGGAAGTAATCAAAACACCGATTGAATTACCAAGTTGGAGGCTACCGAAACGAATTTTACCAATGGCTAATCCAATCGATAAAACAACAAAGATGAGGAGAATGGGGTTTTGTTCTAACAGAAAAACAACGTCGATATTCACGGTGGTCGCTCAATAATTGGCGTGGAACACAGGGTAAGTTTGAGAGGTGAATTGTATCTAAATATAAATAAATTATAAGCAATATTTTGTTAATTTACTTGATTTTGACCTTATTCTTATTCCGTATGAAAACTGGTCATAAAAAAGCCCGCTACAGTGAGCGGGCTTTCTATAAATCGTACAGTCTAACGCCTAAATGGGTCAGCTGTTTAAGGCTTTAGCCCTGATTCTCGTTTGAGAAATCCTAGCTTAGTCGAAAAGACCTAGGTTTTCTTTTGCGTATGCTTCAAATTCTGTGCAGCCGCCGATGTGGTCTTGGTCGATGAAGATTTGTGGAACTGTATCGACAGGTTTACCAACAGTCTTCTCTAGATCAGCTTTGCTGATACCTTCAGCGTGGATGTCAACGTAACGGTAGTTGAAGTCATCGCGTTTAGCTTTAAGAGTTTCAGCATGCTCTTTTGCACGAACACAGAATGGGCAAGCAGGGCGACCAAAAATAACTACAAACATTTAATTTCTCCTAAATACGGGATGAGGCTCGTTAACTCGATTATGTTAACTATTCTTTAGTGAATGCCACTCAAAATTTCATAAAACCAACTATGCCTCAATGCCATGGGGAAATAAAGATGGAATTACCTCTTAATACAATAGGTTTTGTCTATCAGAGCAAATAATGGTCACAAAAAGGATCCATGCTGATTTCTGATGGGTATTCAGATTGATTACCCTTAATTTAAGAGTGTGAATTACCCCTAAGAATACGACATTAATCCATCTTTAATGCGACAAGTTGCACCTCGTCAAAAAAAGCGCATACAGAACGAGGCATCTTAATACTGATGCACTATATAAAGGCTAAATTCCAATAACCAAGAGTTCGCAGTTTTGTTCGGTCATAGGCGCAGGAGGCACCATGTTTCAATTTATGACATCTACAAAGATCATCTTTGGTGATGGAGCACTTTCCGCTTCATTGTCTCTCTTTAATCAATATGGCTACAGCGTGCTATTGGTTACAGGCAATACATTAGAGCGCACTTCAATTGTTACTGACTATCTTGATGCGCAGAGTATGCGTTATCAGCACATTGCCGTTTCCGGTGAACCTAATATCAAAATGGTTGAAGAGGCGGCTATTTCTGCTCGTCGATTTAAGCCAGATATGGTTGTCGCCATGGGGGGCGGTAGCGCCATCGATATGGGCAAAGCGTTGGCTGCGGTTTTACCTAATCAAGGCAATTTATATGACTATGTTGAAGTGGTCGGGCGTAATGTTCCTCTTAAAACCAAACCACTTCCGTTTATCGCAATTCCAACCACAGCGAGTACCGGCGCCGAGGTCACTAAAAACGCGGTGCTGAAATCAGGCCAAGACCAAGTAAAAATCAGCCTGAGAAGCCCAGACATGCTGGCCGACGTTGCGATTGTCGACCCAACCCTAACTCATGGAACCAATCTATATCTATCTGGGCGAGGTGCGATGGATGCCTTTACTCATCTAATGGAAGCCTACGTGTGTGGTGAACCGAATCCGTTAACCGATATGATTTGTGAAGAAGGGCTGCGTAAGTTGAGTGGTTCTGTGGTTAAAGCGTGTGTTTATGATGAGCCTCAAGCGCGTTCTGATCTTGCTTTCGCTTCTATGCTCGGTGGTATGGCGATAACTAATGCCAAGCTTGGCGCAGCCCATGGTTTAGCCTCCGCACTAGGAGGTAAGATTTCTGCGCCTCATAGTGTGATTACCGCGCGTTTAGCGCCGTTTGTGATGTTGGAGAACATAGCCGTTGCAAAAGAGCAGCAAAGAAGCGACATCCTAGCGCGTTATCAGCGAATCGCTCAGATAGTAACAGGTAACGTAGAAGCAATAGAAGAGGAGGCAATTTCTTGGTTATCGGAAGTGCTTGATACGCTTAAGTTACCCAACTTGTTGGAATTTGGTGTCTGTGAAGCCCAGTTTGATGAGGTGTCTGCCGACGCGCTCAAATCAGTGGCGATTAAAGGAAACCCTTTGCCGCTTAACCAAGAGAGGCTCGTGCATATTTTGAAGCAAGTATGCGAGAAGTGCAGTTGTAGAGAAGGGCATCATGAGGGAGCTTCAATGAATCAAATTGGGCAAGAGCCAGCTGTCGAGTCGAGCTTTACCATTATCAATTCTTATGCGTCCGAAAACAGCGTGGTTGAGAAGGGCAATAGTTGGACTATCTAACGGTCTTAAACTTGTTCGTTGTATAAGTCATTTTATACAGACAAATAAAAACGGAGCTCTAGGCTCCGTTTTTTTAATTCAACTTGTTCTCTGGTCATCTGTTTTCAGTTCATGACTAAGCAGATTAGAACTGAGAGTACTTCTCGTAACGTGAATCACGAAGTGACTCTTTGACGCGCTTTAGGTTCTCTCTGAAACCAGAACCACGACGTAGCGTAAAGCCTGTCGCTAGCACATCGATAACCGTCATCTGAACAACGCGACTTGCCATTGGCATGTAAACGTCAGTGTCTTCTGGAACATCCAGAGAAATAGACAACGAGCTCGCTTTATCCAGTGGAGAATCTTTTGCTGTGATAGCAATAACTGTCGCACCGTTTTCACGCGCTAAGTTTGCAATCTCAACTTGGCTTTTAGTGCGGCCAGTATGAGAGATAAGAACAATAACGTCGTTATCACTGCAGTTAATGCAGCTCATTCGT
Organism: Vibrio sp. 10N.286.48.C11; assembly: GCF_041469805.1. Classification (NCBI taxonomy): domain Bacteria; kingdom Pseudomonadati; phylum Pseudomonadota; class Gammaproteobacteria; order Vibrionales; family Vibrionaceae; genus Vibrio; species Vibrio sp. 10N.286.48.C11. Next base: position 34,441 of record NZ_JBFRLK010000023.1, read on the forward strand.
TGCATCACGATGTCTTCGAAACATGTGATTGGGATATTAAAACGAATAAACTTGTTTTGAGCATCTTTGGCGACAGCAGAAGAGGCACCCAGTCCGAAGAACGAAATGCGTTTTGCTTGAGTCAGCAAGTCAACAGCACGGTTTACTTGCATCGCGTCTAGACTGTTTTTAGCAACGTCTAGACAAGCCATAGTTGATTCGAAAATCTTATGCGTATAAGCATCTGGACCATCATCTTCTTCAACATTACGGTTCACGTAAGGTGTACCGTTTGCCAAGCTTTGAGCTAGGTGAAGTTTGAAGTCAGGGAAGCCCTTTGTGTCTAATCGACGACAGAAGCGGTTAACTGTAGGCTCACTCACGTCAGCCATTTTAGCTAAGGTAGCAATGCTAGAATGAATTGCAGTTTGAGGGGAAGCCATAATTACTTCGGCTACCTTGCGCTCAGACTTGCTGAAATTTTCCAGGTTTTTTTGTATTTTTTCTAATGTATTCATAGTGTTCACAAGGGTATAGAGAACAACTTGCTAGTTAATATCTTTTACCAGGGGGTATGGCTGAAGCAAATATCAGTAAACACAAAGCCGATGTATATTCGGTTTCGTAAATACTGCTGCGTCAAATAGATATCAAGCTAACTAGCACCATAGAGTCAGTATAAACCCAACATACTATTTACTAATACAAAAACAGGGCATGAATGCTTAAGAATATGACAAACCTCAACAAAATTTTAGAAAACTACAGAATTGGAAGAGAGTTTGAGCAAAAAGAATGCAAAATGGGTATGAACTGACAGCTTAGTTACATCAAAAAGAAAGAAATTTTCAATTTGATGCAACTAAAATTGAATGACTATGCGTTGATTTGCGTAACCAGTTTGTTGATTTTGCCCATCAAGTTTGGTGCTAGTTTAGAGATCTCACGCTGTTCTTCAAGCACTGACGAAAGAATGTCATTGCCTGTTAGTGGGTTTGCTAATACCACGCGGAAAACGATGATTGGCTGATGTACCCATGCTTCAGGGTTTAAGCGTGTACGTGACACGAAAGACTTACCTGTTTCACGCTGCTTCTTCTGAATAAACTTAGTCAGCTCATTGAGCAACTCATTCAGTTCGACACGATGTTCAGGCTCAGCTTTAAGCAGTGCCGCTTTGACTGACTCAGGGACATAGCGATAAGTCAGTAGGCAAAGCTCAGGTTCTGAAACCAGCTCGAAGTCGCTCTGATCTTTAATTAGGTCGGCAAAGTAGCGCGCTTTGTTGATGCTTTGGTCGATCAGCAGTTCATAACCTGGGCGGCTAATGATGTGCATTGCGGCGTAAACCAGCATTGCCATACCTGAACGAGAACCTTCTAACGTATGGCTGCCTAAATCTTTTGAGCCTTTACGAAGAATGTATTGAGCATGATGTTCAATCGCAGTCATCGCATCTGGCTTCTTAAACAGAACCATACCCGCACCCATAGGGATATAAAGCTGTTTATGCGCATCAATCGTGACTGAATCCGCCAGTTCAATACCATCAAGTAGGTGACGATGATTGTTAGACATCAGAGTCGCACCGCCCCAAGCTGCATCAACGTGGAAATGACAATCGGATTCGGCACACACCTCAGCAATGTCTCTTAGCGGGTCGATATTACCGGTTTCGGTTGTACCAGCCACACCAATGACGGCGAAAGGTTTGATCTTGTTCTGCTTGAGCTGCTCGATCTTGAGTCTTAAATCATCAGTACAAATACGGTTGTCGTTATCTGTTTTAACAGACACTAGACCTTCTTGACCAATACCAAGGACATCCGCGGCTTTTTTCAGAGAGTAGTGGCCACGTTCAGAGACTAAGATGGCAAGGCCTTCGTAGTCGTAGTGCTTCATGGCTTTAAACAGGCCTTCTTTTTCTACACCTTTGAACGAACCTTGCGCTTTTAGTGCGTTGTTACGTGCAACCCAGAGCGCTGTAATGTTCGCGATGGTACCGCCAGAACAAAACGCACCTAAAGAGTGGTTTGCGCTGTGCATCCAACGAGAATAAAACTGGTCACTATCTTGATAAATCAGGCGATGTAACATGCCCAGAACTTGACGTTCTAGGGGAGTGAACGCTTTTGAGGTCTCGATTTTTACTAGATTCTGATTCAACGCAATCATGATTTTTGAAAGCGGCATCAGGAAGTACGGCAACGCAGAGGTCATGTGGCCAATAAAACTTGGCGAAGACGTGTGAACCGAATGAGACACAAGAGAATCGAGGAGATGCTCAGTATGTTCAGAAACAAACTCAGGCTGCTCTGGGATATGAGCATTTGAAAAATCTTTCTCAATTTCACGCAGCGGCTTTTCTTCAGCCACAATATGTTCACGTAAGAATTGATTCAGGTTTCGTGAAAGTTTGTCTTCAATTTGAGTGAGTGTTGAATCTGGGCCTTCAGGTACCGTGAAGATACGTAGAAGACTGTCGAAGCTAACATCTGCTGTTTTTTGTTCCGTAACCATAGCAAGCGAGTTATTTTTCTAATATTGACGCGAGCGGGACAATCTAAACGAAAACGGGAACAATGTCCCGTCTTAATTATGAAATCCAACTTCTCAAAAAAGCATATTAAATGCGGGGTTATTTACACTTAATCGCTTCAAGTTTACTGATCGACTGGTTGTAACGCTGCAGCGCTGAGTCGATTTGCTTAGGGTGACTAAGCAGCTCTGCAAAGGCAGAACGTAGTTCGTAGTTTTGAGCGTGAGGCGTTGATTGGCGGTCATCGAATGTTGTTTTCGCGATTTTACCAAGCTCATCATCACGTGTTGATAGCGTTTTAATGTCGTGTTGCTCAAGTTGCAACCAACCTTCTACAGGTTGCTCTGTTGCCACTTTGCTTGAGTCGTTTACTAAGTAGTAGTGAACCGCAGCACGATTCAGCTCAAAGTGGTGCTTACGACCTTCTAGGAACCACTCACTCACTTCTGTTAGCTCTGGATATTGCTCAGAGGTTAATGCAGCAAGGTCGGCATACCAATTCAAAGAAGCGTCGATGTACGCATCATATTTTTTTGCTTGGCACTGGTTTGTCTCAGACATTGAATCTGCTGCAAAAGAGAAAGTAGAAGTTGAAGCTAGCAGTAATGCGACGCAAAGGCGTTTCATAGTGGTTCCTTTTGTAAGTTTATTCTTTTTATAACTTTGTCGTTACAGGTTACCGTGATCGTTATTTGTTGAGCAATGACACTTAGTGTCTTTTTATTTCGGTAACTGTATCGGTGTCTTGGGCATTGGTATTCGAGTTGCATTTTAATCTAAAACAAACGCTATTCCTGCGATCTAGTTAGCAAGAGATACAAAGAACAACATCAATATCGGAACAAGCAAGCTGAGGATAAAGCCACTGACGATAGCGATAGGCACACATCTAACGCCGCCTGTTGTTTGAATGACCGGTAAGGTGAAGTCCATCGCAGTCGCACCAGCATAACCAATGGAAGTGCATGGGTAGCTGCGAATTAGCACTGGAATCAGTACCAAGGCAACTAACTCTCTTAACAGCTCAAGCATGAAAGAAGCGCCACCATAGACAGGACCAAAGGCGTCACCCATTAAGATACCAGCCAGAGAGTACCAACCAAATCCAGAAGACATTGCCAAGGCTTTGAACAGAGGGATATCTAGGATGTAAGCCGCGATTACACCACCTAACATTGAGGTGATGATAATGGTGATTGCGATAACCATACCGTGCTTGTTGAGTAAGATCTGACGAAGTGTGAGTCCGCTATTACGCAGCTGAATGCCGATAAAGAATAGAAGAACAAACAGAATCCATTCGCTTGCGGTATCAACCCAATCAAGGCCAATAGGCAGCACTAAGCCAGCGATTAGCCCTGAACCTACCACTAAGATGAGTTTTGCAGATTCCATCGCCATAGAAGAGAGGGGAAGCTTCTTCTTGCTACTGTCGGTTTTGAGTGGCAATAACTTATCAATAGCGGGCAGTGCCATTAGGTTACATACGCTTAAGCAGACAAAGAAAGTGACGGTATATAGAAGGATTGTCTGCAGGTTACTACCTAGGTTATCGAGGGCGGCTAAGCTTAGTCCCATTAACGCCAGAATCACGTAGATCAACCGCGATGTTGAGCGGTTGATAAATTCTAATGTCTGAGCGTTCGAAATTGCAAAAAGATACCCCACGACGAGTGGCGCAAATATAAAGATCATCCCTGTAAACATGCTTTCCCCATTGCATTTACTTCATATTACACTTACTTGTAATTTAACAGTGACTTAGAAGCCGCTAGTATTGATCACGTCGCTTAGCTTTGCATTAAAATCATGCTTGCTCAAGTTGCTTAATTTATAAAGCACCTCTGCACCTGTCACGTTAAGTTCAACTTCGTGATCATCGATGTTCTCATCCTTGTTTCTGAACATCAGCAGGTGGTTAGCGATTCGAGCGATATCTAAGTAAGAGACTTCACGCTGTTCGTGGTTATTGATGGTATTGCTGCACACATCAATAAAGTCGCTGTCGAAGCCCCAACGGTTAAGCACCAATTTACTGGTAGCAGAACATTGGCCTTGGAAGATTTGTAGAGCGATGTCGTGATCTAGGTAATTGCCATTTTCGAGGTAGAGGTGGTATTCGCTAACCAAACAGAACAAACCAATATCAGCCAGTAATCCAACAAGCAGCGATTTTTCATGCTCAAGGTAACGGTATTCAGTAGGGGAGAGCTCTTTGAAGCTGTTGGTAACAAGCACCATAGTAGCGCCCAGCTCTTTTGATACAGAAGCGCTCTGAACCAATACCTTATTACATTCTTTACTGAGGTTGACTGAGTGTTTGAGTTGCTCAATAGCCTGAGCCGTCACGATGTCACGTACTCTTAATATGCCAAGGCGCGACACCGCCGTCATAATATCAACACAAGTAATATTACGTCGGTTAAAGACGACAGAGTTAGCCACACGAATGACAATAGCAGCGAGGCCTGGGTCCTCGAGTAAGCACTCGGCAACGTCAGCAATCCCAGTTGATTCAAGGGTACAAAGCGATTGAATCTTCAGTACAACGTTAGGGATAGGAGGAAGTGTTATTTTTCCCGCTGAGATAGAATGTCCAACAAGTTGGGCAAACTCTGATTCTAGACCCTTTAAGAGAAGAGTCTTATTTTGAGGTAGCCAGAAAAACGATAAATGATTCATATAAAAAGTAAAAACAGGTCTGTCCTGCCATTTTACAAGCCACGATGCTGCGAGGCAATACTCACCCGTCTACATAACCTTTAATAATTTGAACCGGTGTATCACTAGGTGTCCAAATTCAAGCATGGTTTGATAGTTTACTGTGAAGTCAATCATGAAAAACCGGAATACTCAATTGATTGATGTGAACTAAGTCCAGACTTATTTTTCTTTTCGAAGTATGATTTATTTAAAGGTGAAAAACGAAACCATAATATTCACCTATAGAATAACAAAATAGATTTAAAATTTTCGCATAACAAGCTGCTTGTCTGGTGATCAACCTAATCGGGGTAATTTGATTAAGGATCAACGGATATGACCGAGACAGCATTTATTAATTACGTGAATCAATTTGGTGAGCATCAAAAACGTTCTATGTTCGGAGGTATTGGCCTCTTTCAAAATGACGCTATGTTCGCTTTATTGAGTGAAGGTTGTTTATTCATTAGAGGTGGAAAATCATTAGATAAAAAACTGACCGATCTTGATTGTGAAAAGTATCGTCATGTAAAGAAGCAGACAACAGCAACCGTAAACTATTACGACATTACGGATCTGTTTACCTGTGAACATCCTGAATTGGATAGTATTATTCGTACTTCAATCGATAATTCAATTCAGCAGCGTAGCTTCAAGAAGTCATCAGCTAGCCGTAGATTAAGAGATCTACCAAACATGCAGCTTACGTTAGAGCGCATGGTTAAAAAGGCGGGTGTGGATGATGTTTCAATGTTTATGCAGTTGGGCGCACCTGAAGTGTTTAATAAGGTTCGCGAAGCGTACGGAAACGATGTTGACCTAAAACTACTTTGGAAATTTGCGGGTGCAATTGATGGTATTCACTGGAAACTATTACAAGAGCCACGCAAGCAGCAATTACTGAAGAGCTGCCACTAAAGAAGTTTGCCTTATATGCTTAAGATTACTGTCAATAAAAAAAACCGAGGAATGTCCTCTAATGCCGATCAGTTAA
>NZ_JBFRLK010000024.1:0-26029 GCF_041469805.1 Vibrio sp. 10N.286.48.C11
GGCGCACCATAAAAAAGCCCGTCATCAAGACGGGCTTTGTCATTTCAAAACAAGCTGTTGTTTAGCTTAAACCTGTGTGCGACCTAAAGAGATCACAACACGTCGGTTCTTATCTTTACCAATTGGCGAGTTATTGTCCGCAATCGGACGACGCTTGCCATAGCCTTGCACTTGGATACGATCTTCTGGCAGGCCTAGAGATTTGAAGTACTCTCTTAACGATTCTGCTCTGCGCTCTGAAAGGTTTTGGCTAATCCCTTTGCTGTCGACAGAGTCGGTGTACGTTGCCACCAGCACAAGGTCGATGTCTTGGTTATAGCGAACGTAATCGGCAATCTGGCTCAGCCTTTTGCGCGACGACTTGTTCAGCTGGTCGCTGTTGCGGTCGTAATGCAAAATAGTGAAAGAGATATCTTCAAAGCTGTAAGGCAGCAGGTTAGCAACACAGTCACTGAACACATTGTATTTTTCTTGGAACAACACCGACGACAACGACACTTCGATACGTTGATCTCGGCTCTGCCACTCTTGGTAGCTGAATGTCGGATAACGCCCTTTCTCCAACTCACTCAAGATGCCCCAAGCTGTTTGACCGCCGACATAGCCGTCAAATTGCTGGAAGAACTTAATGGTTGTCATACGATCAGCACTTTCACCCGGACGCCAAGGTGGCGGCATAGAGATCAAGCTTACATTGCGCGTCGCACCCATTAGACGGCGCATTTTAAGCTCAAAGTCCAAAATGATTTTTTTACTCGCGCGAGATGAGAACTCAGCATCACCAAAGTTTGGAATTGGGTGGACCAAGCGACATTCAAGTGGCGTGTTGGCTACCATCTCCCATGTCGACTGTTGAGGAGATGCTCCGTAACGCTTTTCTTGTGCCATGACCGATGACGACACAAGTAGCGAAAATAGCATTGAACCTGTTATGAGTTGTTTCTTCATAAAGTGGAGTATCTCTTAAGCAATTCGTTTAACAATGCAGCCAATTGCCGCATTTTTCTCTCACGTTTAAATATGCAATTATCAAGCCGTAATGGGTTGGGTAATTTAAGATTTATTGCCCTTCCCTAGTTTTTATCACTGCTATTATCTGCAATAATGCAGCCTTAATCACACTTATTTGGGCTAACATGACTGTAGAAAACGAAGCTCTGACCCTAAAAAAACGCTTTCGCGGCTATTTTCCAGTGGTCATCGACGTGGAAACCGCAGGGTTTAACGCTGAAACCGATGCATTATTAGAAATCTGTGCCATTACATTAAAAATGGATGAGAACGGAGATCTGCACCCTGCATCAACGCTTCATTTTCACATTGAGCCTTTTGAAGGCGCAAATATAGAGCAGGCAGCATTAGACTTTAACGGAATTAAAGACCCATTTAGCCCATTACGTGGTGCTGTGTCGGAACAAGAAGCCCTTAAAGAAATCTACAAGCTAGTGAGAAAAGAACAAAAAGCTTCAGATTGCAGTCGCGCAATCATGGTTGCTCACAACGCTACATTCGATTTGAACTTCGTTAATGCGGCAAGTGAGCGCTGTAAGCTTAAACGCGTCCCTTTCCATCCATTTGCTACTTTTGACACTGCAGCTCTTAGTGGTCTTGCCTACGGTCAAACCGTTTTGGCTAAAGCTTGCCGCACTGCAGGGATGGAATTTGACAACAAAGAAGCACACTCTGCTTTGTATGATACGCAAAAAACCACAGAGTTATTTTGCGGCATTGTAAACAAATGGAAAGCCCTTGGTGGTTGGCCTCTTGTTGACGAAGAATAAAAAATAGAGTCGGTAAACGTTTTTTCGTATTGCCTTCATAAAAAACACAACATCCCGAGAATAATATGAATCCTGTTGTAATTTCAGTTTGCATCATGCTTGTTTTAGCTTTGATGCGCGTAAACGTCGTCGTTGCTCTGACGTTCAGTGCAATTATCGGTGGCGTAGCCTCTGGTATGAGCTTGAACGACGCAGTCGCGGCTTTCGAAAGTGGATTAGGCGGCGGTGCAACGATTGCACTTAGCTACGCTATGCTTGGTACATTCGCTGTTGCTATCTCACGTTCTGGTATCACAGATCTCCTTGCTCAAAGTGTTATCAAACGCATTCACGGCAAAGAGAACAGTGCGGCATCGACTGGTCTTAAATACGGCATGCTTGCGTCGTTGATCTTAGTGACCATGTCTTCGCAAAACGTGATTCCAGTACATATCGCCTTCATCCCAATCTTAATCCCACCTCTACTAGGCGTATTCGCAAAAATGAACCTAGACCGCCGTCTAGTTGCGTGTGTACTTACTTTTGGTCTGATTACACCTTACATGGTGCTACCGATTGGTTTTGGTGGCATCTTCCTAAACAACATCCTGCTTAAAAACCTTCACGACAATGGTCTTGAAAACGTTGTAGCAAGCCAAGTACCTATGGCAATGTTGTTACCAGCAGCAGGCATGATCTTCGGTCTTCTTACTGCAGTATTCTTTACTTACCGTAAGCCTCGCCAATACAAAGAAACCTCTCACACGGTTGTTTCAACAGAAGTGAAAGAGATCAACAAGAAGCACATCCTAGTTGCAGCAGCTGGTATCGTCGCAGCGCTAACAGTGCAACTGTCGACGGGTTCTATGATCATCGGTGCTCTAGCGGGTTTCATGGTATTTACCTTCGGTGGCGTTATTGCTTGGAAAGAGACACAAGATGTCTTCACCAAGGGCGTTCACATGATGGCAATGATCGGTTTCATCATGATTGCAGCGGCAGGTTTCGCGGCAGTTATGAAGCAAACAGGTGGCGTTGAATCTCTGGTTGAAGCACTTTCAACAAGCATCGGCGACAATAAGCCTCTAGCAGCACTACTTATGCTAATTGTTGGTCTATTGGTTACTATGGGCATTGGTTCTTCGTTCTCTACGATTCCAATCCTTGCAACGATCTACGTTCCACTAGCAGCAGCATTTGGCTTCTCGCCAATGGCAACAATCGCTCTAGTAGGTACAGCTGCAGCACTGGGTGATGCGGGCTCCCCGGCTTCTGACTCAACATTAGGTCCAACGTCTGGTCTAAATGCTGATGGTCAACACGAGCACGTATGGGAAACCGTAGTACCGACGTTCCTGCACTACAACATCCCACTGATCGTATTCGGTTGGATTGCAGCCATGGTTCTGTAATTAGGTTCTGTAGTTAAACAGTCCTACGCTCACTTTTATAAAGACCGCCTCGTGCGGTCTTTTTTGTCTCTGAGATTCATTCTACTCTTCCTTCCGTTCACTCTCATTGAACTAGCGACACCAAACAAAAAAGGCTTACTCTGATGAGTAAGCCTTAGAAATCATTGCGAATACAGATGACTCTCGCTGAATTACGCAGCGGGAGCATTACTCACTAAAATTTCGCGAATAGACTTAAGCGTCGCTTCCGTTGAATGATAATCCAATTCAACTTCACTAAAGATGCCGTTCACTTCAAGCATTAAGGTCGGGTAAGAAAATACACCCATCGCTTCTTTAAAGCCTAGCTGGTCATCTAACTCACTTTCCAATAACTTGCTAGAAAGGTCATTTTCAAACTGTTGAACATTCATACCTAGCTCTTCAGCCAACTGCAAATGTGTGTCTTGGCTATGTGGCAACATCGCACGAAGGTAGTAAGCATGTTGAATCGCTTCAAGCATCGCTTCGTAGTGGTCTTGAAAACCTGCAGCAATCACGGCACGGCACGCAGGGTAAGTACTGCGAACAGGTTGGCACTCTGTCCAAAAATCATGGTTAAACTCAGTACCCAACTTAGCTTCGATCTGCTTCCAAATCGCTTGCAGCTTGCCTTTCATCTCTTCTGACATTGGCTCATCAGAATCCGGGGCCAAACCACCCACTACATAGTTAAACTCAATGCTCGCAGGCAATTGTTGTTTCAATAACTCAAGTGTTGGCTTGTAACCCCAACACCAGCTGCACATTGGATCATGCACATAATGAAGTTTTACGTTCATTGTTCATTCCTTATCGAGTCAATGATTCGATCAATTCAAACAAAAAAGGAGCCTGATTAAGGCCCCTCATTTTAACTATTCAGCGCAAAGGCTAGAACTTATTCAGCGTCATCGCCAGCAACTTTAGCCGCTGCTTCTTTGATGATTGGCTGAAGTTCGCCTTTTTGGAACATCTCAAGAATGATGTCACAACCACCGATTAGCTCACCTTCAACCCAAAGTTGTGGGAAAGTTGGCCACTGTGCGTAAGCAGGAAGCTCTGCACGGATATCAGGGTTTTGTAGGATATCTACGTAAGCAAATTTTTCGCCACATGCCATTAGAGCTTGAGACGCTTGAGAAGAGAAACCACAGCTAGGTAGCTTAGGAGAACCTTTCATGTACAGTAGAATAGTGTTTTCTTCAATTTGCTGTTTGATTTTATCGATAGTTTCCATTGCTTCCTCGTTAATGGATTACGGCTTTTATTGCCTTTATTCTACCCCAAACTAAAAGAATAAAAACCATATAAAAAAAGCGGTTAACAAGCTAAGCTAACAATTCACACAAAAGTAATGAAATAAGCTTTTAATAAAGTAAAAACTTGCTAAACTATATCGCAAGTCAGCAAATTGACCATGGTTGGCAGTATAGCGAGCCATGAATAATAATATCACTGGAAGCAATCGAAAGAGTTAACTCTTTCATATCAATGGAGAATTGAGCAATGGCATTTGAACTACCGGCTCTTCCTTACGCGAAAGACGCGCTAGAACCACACATCTCAGCAGAAACGCTAGATTTCCACCACGGTAAGCACCACAACACTTACGTTGTTAAGCTAAACGGCCTTATCCCAGGTACTGAGTTTGAAGGCAAAACACTAGAAGAGATCGTTAAGACTTCTACTGGTGGTGTTTTCAATAACGCTGCTCAAATCTGGAACCACACGTTCTACTGGCACTGTCTTGCTCCTAAAGCGGGCGGCGAACCAACTGGCGCTGTTGCAGAAGCTATCAACGCTGCATTCGGTTCTTTCGAAGAATTCAAAGCGAAATTCACTGATTCAGCAATCAACAACTTCGGTTCTTCTTGGACTTGGTTAGTTAAGAAAGCTGACGGTTCTCTAGACATCGTTAACACTTCTAACGCTGCTACTCCTCTAACAGAAGAAGGTGTTACTCCACTTCTAACTGTTGACCTATGGGAACACGCTTACTACATCGATTTCCGCAATGTTCGCCCTGACTACATGGCTGCATTCTGGAACCTAGTAAACTGGTCTTTCGTAGAAGAGAACCTAGCTAAGTAATTATTGCTTACGCTGCGCTATTTATAGCGAGTTATCTATTGAAAGCTCATGCCTCGGCGTGAGCTTTTTTGTATCTGTCGTGTTCCACAAAATCTAAACATTTCGTAATAAACCCGCCAATAGCGCTTATTTCTCGAACTATTGATAGCCTTCTTCCCAACCCTACATAAATTCTCTATTTGCCTGTAATTAAACACTAAAGTTTGCCGACTCCATGCCGTTAAAGGTGTATCCAATGAGAGGCGACATGCAAATACATACTTTAGACAAACCAGGAATCATCAACGAACTGAAGTTCGGCATCGGGATCAGCCAAGCGGTTGAGCAAGGTCGCCGTGCAGATTTCGCGTTGCTGTTATCTATGTTTTCTAATGATGTCCGTGATTGCACGCCAATTGACACCATTGAAATCACAGAGACAAATGAAGATCGCCTGCGCAAACAATTTGGCATAGCAGAACCTCAACAACTGCGTTCAAACCAGTCTTCATATGAGATTTCAGCTCAGCAATCTAATCATTTTCATCAAGCTAGCCTTGCCAGCGCCAAGCTCAGCCATTACTTGAAACCTGAAGCGCTTGCCTTCATGCCTGAAGATACAGCCGACTTACCCGAAGAGGTTTACCAAAACCTTTCTGGTCATGACCGACGCAAACTCGCAAACAAGCATTTACCTGATTTGCCACATGCCACGCTCTACAATGAGCTAACCACCGCGCAACGTCAGTATCAAATTCAAGCTCAAGTATAGCGGTCGCCTACCTTTCCCTTTTTCGCTGTCTATCCATAGCTCTTCTTCGACTAACTCGCACACTTCAAAGTATTCACACGAATGATATGAACCACTAGCCTTAGGCAACCTAAAAACACCTGATGTCGGTTACCGCTTGAAGTTACTACAAAATGTGACGTGCCACTAACTTCATAAAAACTTATTAATTGGCACACCTTAGTTTGAACCAATTCACACCCGTTGTATAAATTTTAACCCATCCTTATCCGACATGGACGATTTGTTTAGGTACTGGGATGGAAATAAAAAGCTCAATCATATTGGTGACATCTGCCGGCTCGCGACTGGGGGGGGCGATTGCGAACCACTTTGTTAACCTTGGAGCCACCGTCATCCTTTGTGATAAAGACACGGAAGCACTTAAAGCGACGTATCTACAGTGTGCCCGGTTTTCTGACTCTGTTTACCACTACACGCTCAAAGGCAATGACAGCCAAGCGATTCTCAGCGTATATGATTTTATTCAAACCACCTTCAACACGACACCCGATGTGCTGGTCAATAACTGGATAAGCTCCCCAATGCCTAGCCTAATTGGCGATCAGCCTGTGAGCAGCTTTATTAATGATCTCTCATCGATGGCATCGACCCTGTTCGCATTTGGGCAAATCAGTGCTGAGAGATTGCGAGAGGAAGATAAGGAAGGCGTGATTGTGAATGTGATATCTCATGATGACTTTCACGATGTGTCTGGCTTAGAGAGCGCAAACTCAATGATCACTGGCTTTACCCATAGTTGGGCGAAAGAGCTGACTCCCTTTGGCATTCGAGTCGGTGGCGTTGTTCCCGCCGTTCATAACTCCGATGGCAAGCTCAACCGATGTCACTGGGCGCAGCTGCAAGACGAGCTGACCAGAACAACCGAATACATTGTCTCGAATGACTACTTCAGTGGGCGAGTTGTCGCGGCAGAGGTTTAACTCCCTATTCCAATTGAACATGACTGGCTCAGCTCATATTAAGTAGCAGAGCTATTGCCTCTCAATCCGTTTTACAAACGAACCAAACATAAAAAAAGCCCCAGTCTCTCGACTGGGGCTTTCATCTTTTCCCGATAGATAAGTATCGTGCTAGCGAAAACTTATCTCAAAACTAATGCTTACTTATTATGCGTTAGCTTTTTCTTTTTTAGCTTTTGGCGCTTTCGCTTCAGCTGGCTTTTGGTCTGCTTTCTTAAGGATAACTGTAGTACCTTCGAAAGTTTCGCCTTCAACGTATGGTTGGCCGAAGTAAGAAGTTGTTAGAACTTCTTTTAGCTCAGTGATTAGAGGGTAACGTGGGTTAGCACCTGTACACTGGTCATCGAACGCTTCAACAGCTAGCTCGTCTAGTTTAGCGATGAAGTCAGACTCGTTAACACCCGCAGCTTGGATAGATAGTGGGATATCTAGGTCAACTTTAAGCTCTTCTAACCAAGTCAGTAGACGTTCAATCTTCTGAGCTGTACGGTCACCAGCTTGGCTTAGGCCTAGGTGGTCAGCAACTTCAGCGTAACGACGACGTGCTTGTGGACGGTCGTACTGAGAGAATGCAGTCTGCTTAGTTGGGTTATCGTTCGCGTTGTAACGTACAACGTTTGAGATAAGTAGTGCGTTAGCAAGACCGTGTGGTAGGTGGAACTCAGCACCAATTTTGTGAGCCATTGAGTGACACACACCTAGGAATGCGTTCGCAAATGCTACACCAGCGATAGTTGCTGCGTTGTGTACTTTCTCACGAGCTATTGGGTCAGCCGCACCATTTTTGTAGCTTGATGGTAGGTATTCTTTAAGCATCTTAAGAGCTTGAAGAGCTTGACCGTCTGAGTACTCGTTCGCTAGAACAGATACGTAAGCTTCAAGAGCGTGAGTTACTGCATCGTAACCACCGAACGCTGTTAGAGACTTAGGCATGTTCATTACTAGGTTCGCATCAACGATAGCCATGTTTGGCGTGATTTCGTAATCAGCTAGTGGGTATTTAGCACCAGTCTTGTCGTCAGTAACAACAGCGAATGGAGTAACCTCTGAACCTGTACCTGAAGTTGTAGTGATACATACAAGCTCAGCTTTTTGACCCATTTTAGGGAACTTGTAGATACGTTTACGGATGTCCATAAAGCGCATTGCTAGTTCTTCGAAGTGAGTTTCTGGGTGCTCGTACATAACCCACATGATCTTAGCAGCATCCATTGGAGAACCGCCACCTAGAGCAAGGATTACGTCAGGTTGGAAGCTCTTCATTGCTTCAGCGCCTTTCTCAACAACAGATAGCGTTGGATCCGCTTCTACGTCGAAGAAAGTTTGAACTTCGATGCCTTGTGCTTTAAGCAAGCTAACTACGTCATCTGCGTAACCGTTGTTGAATAGGAAACGGTCAGTTACTAGGAATGCGCGTTTCTTACCTTCTAGGTCGCTCATTGCGATTGGAAGGCTACCACGACGGAAGTAGATAGACTTAGGTAGTTTGTGCCACAACATGTTTTCAGCTCGCTTCGCTACAGTTTTCTTGTTGATAAGGTGCTTAGGACCTACGTTCTCAGAGATAGAGTTACCACCCCATGAACCACAACCTAGAGTTAGAGAAGGTGCAACGTTGAAGTTGTACAGGTCACCGATACCACCGTGAGTAGTCGGGATGTTGATTAGGATACGAGCAGTCTTCATCTTGTCACCGAAGTAACGGATGCGGTCTGCGTTAGTATCTTGGTTAGTGTAAAGACCAGATGTGTGACCGATACCACCGATTTCAACCATAGTTACCGCTTGAGCAACTGCGTCTTCGAAGTCATCTGCGCGGAATAGACCTAGAGTTGGAGATAGTTTCTCGTGAGCGAATTCGTCATCGTAAGAAACTTTACCAAGACCTTCACCTACAAGTACTTTTGTATCAGCAGGAACTTTAACACCAGCCATTTCAGCGATTGCTGGAGCAGGTTGACCTACGATTTTAGCGTTTAGGTTGCCGTCGATAAGCAGAACTTTACGTACTTTATCAGCGTCAGCTTTAGATAGAACGTGAGCTTTGTGAGAAGCGAAACGCTCTTTAACTTCGTCATATACTTCGCTAACTACGATTGCAGCTTGCTCAGAAGCACATACTACGCCGTTATCGAAAGTCTTAGACATAAGGATAGATGCTACAGCACGTTTGATGTCAGCTGTTTCATCGATAACGACAGGAACGTTACCAGCACCAACACCGATAGCAGGCTTACCTGAAGAGTATGCTGCTTTAACCATGCCTGGACCACCAGTAGCAAGGATAAGTGCGATACCGTCGTGCTTCATAAGCGCGTTAGAAAGCTCTACAGATGGTTGGTCGATCCAACCGATGATGTCTCTTGGAGCACCAGCTGCAACAGCTGCGTCTAGAACTAGTTTCGCTGCGTCGTTAGTTGAGTTCTTTGCACGTGGGTGTGGCGAGAAGATGATGCCGTTACGTGTCTTAAGAGAAATTAGAGATTTGAAGATTGCTGTAGAAGTTGGGTTCGTTGTTGGAACGATACCACAGATGATACCTACAGGCTCAGCGATAGTCATTGTGCCTAGGTTGTCATCTTCTTCTAAGATGCCACATGTTTTTTCGTCTTTGTATTTGTTGTAGATAAATTCAGATGCAAAGTGGTTTTTGATAACCTTATCTTCAACAATACCCATTCCAGATTCAGCAACTGCTTGTTGAGCAAGTGGAATACGAGCGTGGTTAGCAGCAAGAGAAGCTGCGCGGAAGATTGCGTCTACTTTCTCTTGAGAGAATGTTGCAAACTCTTCTTGTGCTGCTTTAACGCGAGCTACTAGAGCATCAAGTTCCGCTAAGTTAGTTACAGGCATGGTGGATCTCCTAAAATAATAAATATTAAAAACTTTTTATTAAATTCGCTGCTTGCCGTTAACCTTAAACACCAGCGTTCTTAGTAAATTGCTTTCAGGGCTGAGTATATTATTTCACTGTGTGAAAAAAATTGACCCAGATCAGTTACCCAAAAAGAATTAACCAGAAAGTAGTAAGGCAATCGCAAAAATGAACTTAAGAGCATGATTTATATAGATTAAACTCACACTTTTCGTTCGCGCAAAAAACAAGCAAACAGACAACTTTTTTCTACATAGCGTAATAAACTGTAAAAAAGTTTCATTTTTAGTCCGTTAAATTACATGTATACAGCTATATTCGTGCTACTGAGAGTATATCCATAGCGTTGTACGGGCTAGATTCTGACATAATTTTTATTAATTTCGTGCGTCGGTTAACAGTTACTCAATAATAAATTACAAAATGAAACACTACCAGCTAGCTTGCAACAGGCTTAAAACAAAAGTGAGATTCAATTAGTTTTTCTAAAAAGAATCACCCATTTCAAGTTAGTTTTTTTCATTCGCGTAAATTGAGTTTGTCCCTTACATTACGCGCCTAAACTATTCACAGATCAACCCTTCAACCTTAAGTACGCTAACTGGAGATCGCTCTCATGCAAGGCTTAGAACTCGCAATTTTTATGCAATTCTTCCTTGGGCTTGTTGCTGCCGTAAACCCAATCGGCATCATGCCTGTTTTTGTTTCTCTTACTGCTCATATGCCGCCAGAAGAGAGGAATAGGACAGCCTTACAAGCAAATATTGCTGTTGCCGTGATCTTGATTATGTCACTTGTTGCAGGGCAAATGCTTCTTGATATGTTTAGCATCTCGTTGGATTCATTCCGCGTTGCTGGTGGCTTACTGTTATTGAGCATCGCATTTTCGATGATGAGCGGTAAGCTCGGTGAAGATAAGCAGAACAAACAAGAGAAGTCTGAATACATCAGCAAAGAGCAGATCGGCGTTGTTCCACTTGCTATGCCGCTAATGGCAGGCCCAGGTGCAATCAGCTCGACCATTGTTTATGGTTCTCGCTATCCTGCTGCTATTGATACGGTCGGCATCGGCATTAGCATCATCGCATTCGCAACGTGCTCTTGGCTTTTGTTCCGTTCAGCGCCGGTTATCGTTCGCTTTTTAGGTCAAACGGGTATCAACGTGATCACTCGTATCATGGGTCTGATTCTTGGCGCATTGGGCATCGAGTTCATCGCCAATGGCCTACGTAATCTGTTCCCAGGCTTGGCATAACGTTTAACAACATTTCGGTTGCTCTATAAAGGGCAACAATATTGAAATATAGATGAGGCGAGTAAAGCAATTGGGCTTTCACTCGCCTCGTTATTATGAAGCTTGTATAATGACTGTTAATGCATTTAACAGAAGACGAACCTCTCCTTATGTCACGCAAGCCACTCAAGCATCATTTGTACGTCATTATCTTTGGTACTCACACGCCAGCCGGACGTGCATTTGATATAACTCTGATCGTTGCAATCTTGGCTTCGCTGTTGGTTCTGATCTTAGAATCCATCCCTAATGTGATGACCGAATGGTCACAACAGCTGCGTTATATCGAATACACCTTCACTGCACTCTTCACTCTTGAGTATTTGTTAAGGCTCTATTGCTCCCCAAAGCCAAAATCTTACGCCACCAGTTTTTATGGTGTCGTTGACCTATTGGCGATTCTTCCGACCTACCTAGCAATCATCTTCCCAGGCGCTTCATTTATGGGTGTGGTGAGACTGCTGCGTGTGATGCGTATCTTCCGAATTCTAAAGCTGGTTCGCTACCTGCAAGATTCCAATATTCTGTTGCGCTCACTATTAATGGCACGACGAAAGATACTGATCTTCTTTAGCACCGTCGGCATCTTGGTGGTTATCTTTGGCGCCTTGATCTTTGTTATTGAAGGTCCTGACAATGGCTTCACCAGTATTCCTCACAGTATCTATTGGGCCATCGTGACTATCACTACGGTAGGTTATGGTGACATGGTGCCGCAGACCGCGCTTGGTAAAGCCATAGCATCACTGACCATGCTATTGGGTTACTCTATCTTAGCAGTGCCAACCGGGATCATTACTGCAGAACTCAGTAATGAGATGAACTCGCACAAAGAGTTGGTTAAGTGCCCGAACTGTAACCGAGCGGGTCATGATTCAGACGCCATGTATTGCAAGCACTGTGCTAGCGAATTAGCGGATCCAGACAAGCGTGTCGTCACCGACGAGAAATAAAAGCAGATTCGAGTAGCGAGATGCGAAGAGATTTAAGGGCAGTTTCGAGGGCCGAATAACGAGGTAGCAATAAACTAAAAAGGGTTGACGTTTGTCGTCAACCCTTTCGGTTTATCAGCTAATAGAATTTAAGCAATCTTGCCTATTACGATTTCTCAGCAAGGATAATGCGTAGAGTACGACGTAGTGGTTCTGCAGCACCCCAAAGTAGTTGGTCACCAACCGTGAAGGCGTTTAGGAAGTCGTTACCCATCGACATCTTACGCAGACGACCGACAGGTACAGACATTGTGCCTGTTACTTTCGCTGGTGTTAGCTCCTGTGCCGTGATGTCGCGGTCATTAGGAATCACTTTAACCCAATCATTGTGCGTTGCGATGATCTCTTCGATCTCGTCCATTGGCACGTCTTGCTTAAGCTTGATCGTTAGTGCTTGAGCGTGACAACGCATTGCACCGATTCGTACACAAGTACCATCAATTGGGATTGGCTGACCATCTAGACCAAGAATCTTGTTCGCTTCAACACCGGCTTTCCACTCTTCTTTACTCTGACCGTTTTCACGCTTCACATCGATCCAAGGAATCAGTGAGCCTGCAAGCGGAGCACCAAATTGGTCTGTTGGGAATGAAGATGAACGAATCGTATCAGCCACTTTCTTATCGATATCAAGAATTGAGCTTGAAGGGTTTGCTAACTCAGAACTTACGCTGTCGTTGATCACACCCATTTGTGAGATCAGCTCACGCATGTTCTTAGCACCCGCACCAGAAGCTGCTTGGTAAGTCATGGCACTCATCCACTCAACCATGCCTTTCTCGTACAGACCACCTAGAGCCATAAGCATTAAGCTCACAGTACAGTTACCGCCAACGAACGTGTTGGTGCCGCTGTGAATGCCTTGCTGGATTTGAGCCAAGTTAACAGGATCAAGAGTGATGATTGAATCAGCATCCATACGCAGAGTAGATGCTGCATCAATCCAGTAACCTTTCCAACCTGCTTGACGCAGTGCTGGGTATACTTTTGATGTGTAATCGCCGCCTTGACAGGTAATCACAGCATCAAGCTGTTTTAGGCTATCAATATCAAAAGCGTCTTGAAGTAGACCCGCATCTTTACCACCTAAAACAGGGGCAGGAATACCAATCTGAGATGTGCTGTAATAAACAGGCTCAATCAAGTCGAAGTCTTTCTCTTCAACCATACGTTGCATCAGTACAGAACCAACCATACCGCGCCAACCAACTAGACCTACTCTCATCGCTCACTCTCCATGTATAAATTAAAAATTGCTCTCCCCCATCTATAAGTTTTTCAGAAACAGAACTCAAGTGCTTTTTGTCAAAAAGTGTAACTTTTTCGTTTCTTTTAAGTGAACGTAATGAATCGTGCAGTTATCTCTGTATCGACATTCCATCTCCACCTCATTGATTAAGCGTCCATTATCGTCAAATTCAAACATTTACATCGCCAAAGTCGATTCAATCGACGCTCATCACAAACAGTAAATCCCTCTTTTAAACCAAGGTTAATCAGAGTTTTATTTTACAAAACGAAAACAACGTGCGACAGATTTCAACATGTAACAATCATGAATGTAACAAAAATTTAGATTATGAAACCACAATTGATTGAGTTAACAGTCAAATATCACAACTTGGGCGTATTTTTTCGATATAATAAACTAATTACTGTAGTGTCCGTTTTGCACCACACACTATAACGAAGCACTATAAATGCTCGAAATCACAAGAGGCTTTTATGAAGCAGAGTAAAACTCGCCTACCGAACCTATTGCAGGTATTCATCGCGTTAGGACTATTTCTATCCCTTGCTTTTTCCTTTACTGCAAAGCTTGACCTTCCAATTCAACTTGCCTTGTATATTGGCTGGTTCATTATCATGGTTCTTGGTATTCGTCTTGGACACCAATACAAAGACTTAGAAAAAGCAGCACTCAAAGGAATATCCAATGGCTTAGGCGCGGTTTTAATACTTTTAGCCGTTGGCGCTCTTGTTGGTACTTGGATCTCAGGCGGGATCGTACCTACTATCATTTACTATGGTCTGAAAGCTATCCACCCTTCTATCTTCCTTTTAGCGACCATGATCATCTGTTCTCTAACTGCATTGGCGACCGGTACTTCTTGGGGTGCTGCGGGTACAGCAGGTATCGCGATGATGGGTATCGGCCAAGGCCTAGGTGTTCCAGCACCGATTACTGCAGGTGCCGTGCTGTCAGGCTGTTACTTCGGTGACAAGATGTCTCCTCTTTCTGATTCAGTGATTCTGGCTTCTTCAATGTCTGGTGTTGAAGTGGTTGAACACATCAAGGGCATGCTTCCAGTTGCGTTAATCAGCTACGTGATTACAGGCATCATGTTTACTGCGTTTGGTTTCCACTACGCGGGCAACGTTGACATGAGCCAAGTAGACTCTGTAATCAAAGCAATGGAAGTTCAGTTCTACATCACGCCTTACTCATTCGTTCCGGTACTTATCGTGCTTGGTCTGTTGGCTTTCCGTATGCCTTCATTCCCGGTCATCAGTTTTGGTTCTCTGCTGGGTATTATCTGGGCAGTCATGATCCAAGATATCGACTTCCTAACGGCATTCAACACTGCTTGGGCACCGTTCTCAATCTCATCTGGCGTAGAGTTTATTGATTCGATTCTTAACCGTGGCGGCATGTCTTCAATGCTAGGTTCAGTTGCGGTTATCGTATTTGGTCTAGGTTTCGGTGGCTTACTGGATAAAGTGGGCGTACTAGAGACAATCGCTAAGGTGTTTGAGCGCCGCGTAAACAGCGCAGGCTCACTAGCGACGAGCACAATTGGTACGGCCTTCATGGGTAACGTGTTCGGTTCTGCAATGTACGTATCGTTAATCCTTACGCCAAAAATCTGTGCGAAAAACTACGACCGTTTAGGCTACAAGCGTAAGAACCTATCTCGTAATGCTGAGTTTGGTGGCACGCTAACGTCGGGTATGGTTCCCTGGAGTGATAACGGTATCTACATGGCGAGTATTCTTGGTGTTGCGACGCTGTCTTACGCACCGTTCATGTGGTTAAGCTTCATCTGTATCATCGTGACTATCGTGACATCTTACATGGGTTGGTTCGTTGATAAGTGTGAACCAACAGCACCAGCGTTTGAAGCTGAAGAAGCGACCGAGTTAAGCAAGCAACAAGCTTAAGTTCAGGAGCTAACGCTTTCGAACGTAACTCAAAACGTTAATGGAAATGCAAAAAGAGCGCCCTAGAGCGCTCTTTTTTGATCTGCTGATTTACTTATTTATCTATTTATTGGCGGTTCGTTTACCCAACCAGTAACCGATGCCTAACGGTGCAAAGAACACTACTAAGATAAACAGGATGAAGTAGATAATCACACCTTTGATTAACTCCATTAGCTTATCAATCGCCAGTACCACCACCTCTTGAGAGACGCGATCAAGGTCTTGCGTGAACAGTTCTCTTTCTGAAGTCACAATGCCCGCAATCTCGATGCGCTCTTTCGCAATCATCTCTACTAGAGCTTCTCTCTCACGTGTCACCATTTTTTCTAATGCCACACGTTCATCACTCAGCATCGCTAATTTTTGGTCGGTTTTATCACTGAGGTCGTTGAGCAATGGTTGCATTTCTGTCGACATAATAGAAGCCAGTGTTTGCATGTACTCCGGATTGTTCTCAATGAAGTCTTGCATGCTTGCTGATGTTTGACGAAGGCTTTCCAGCGTCATCGATAGGTCTTCACCCGTTAGCGAGCTATTCAATGCAACCAGCTCCGCCTTCCACGACATCAGTTTCGGTGTCTGGTCAGCCATAAGGCTTAAACGATCAGATGCGTCACTCATGGCTTCTGGCATGGTGCCTAAGCTCTGAACGATTTGCGATTCGTCTTTACCAAGGTAACTTAGCCATTCACGGTAAGCTGGTGTGCTTCTGAATGTGAGGTCTTTAAATGGGTGGCTAGCAGCAAACTGAGCAACGAACGCTTTGCTTTTTTTGAAATCACTGGAGTTCAATACACCCTTTGCCAATTTATCTGCTTCTTGGTCAAGAAAACGAGCAGCCTCTACCGCATCATCCGTCGCGAATAGGTCCGCGCCATCGCCTTGGCTATAAAACTGATTCATTTGGGCAGTGAAAACCCACGAGTCAATTAACGCAGACATTGGGGAAGTTTGGTAAGCCGCTTGTTGTAATCCCTGCTCTGCATGGATCTTCCAAAGCAACACATAAGATTGATGTAAAGTGTCATCAGCAGGATAAAATTGCGCGATTAAATCAGCCGAGTCTTCTACTCGTGTAAAAAACATCTTGGCGTATTCACGCGTCATGAGCCGAGCATTTAACTCTTGTTGAGTGAGAGGCGTCGTTTGACTATCTAACTTAACTTCTAAGAGAGAACAACCACTTAGCACAATGCTAAGCACCAACACCATCCAACTTCGACTCGAAACTCGTAACATATAAACCTCTGACAAAGACTAAGGGCGCTGATTGTATGAGCGCTTCGTCAGAGTATTGTCAAAAATCCTGTAAAAGTTAACGCTGACTGTCTAAATATTCATGAGCAGAATCCACAGAGGCTTTTATAGCCTGCTCTAGTTCAGCTAAATCATGTTCACTGATCGCTCTGGACTGCTTCATTGTCATTTCAATGGTTGCGGCAATGATGGCTAACCGAGACGCTTTAATACTGCCAGCCACGCCTTTTAAGCTATGTACAATGCGAGCCGCGGAGGTTTCATCTTTGGTCAACAAAGACTTAAACTTCTCGTAGTCACCTGCGTGGTCTTGTACAAACACACCAAGCAAGAGTTCGACAGACTCAGCATCACCATCGAGCGTTTCTAACATGTCTTCGATATCAATCGCAGGCTTTGAATCTGTGACACTGGCAACGTGTTTCTCTACTACTGGCGCCTGTTCAGGGACTTGCTGAATAGAGTATTGCGGTACAACGGGTTGGCTTGTAACGTTAACGCTCTGCGGAGGTTGAGAGTCGGAAGACTGGCGCGTTGGCCTGTTCTCGGATACATAAGCGTCACTATCTGCTTGTTTCACTGCTGAGGAAACAACATCGCTATAAGAAGCGTCTTCCTTACTTGAATTAATTTCTAGTTCAGAGCTGAGTTCTTGGTCTGCTTCTTTCATCGTTTTTGTGGACCTAACGCCCCAAAACACTATCCCGCTCATCGCCACCAAGCTTAAGCCTAGCATCACCAACAATAGGTTGAATTGACGATCATGGAACTCAGCTTCGAGTTTTATGATCTGTTCATTTACTGAGTTTTTCTTAATCTTATCAACCAAATAGTTAAGCTGAGCGTAATCACTCAACAATGCTGACGCATCAGCCAGTAGTTGTTGGAGTGCATCTTGTTCTTCGTTTTCTAAGGAATAAGATTTTTCTAGAATGGAATCAAAGGCGCGATAAGTCGCTGACGAACTTTGATTTTCAGAATACATGGCTTCAAATACCACAACACCGAATTCGTTGAGGAGCGGTTTTAGCTGAGGGGAAAGCTCTTTATCAGCACGCAAGATCTTAATGTTATCAACGATGTCTTGAACTTGGCTTTCTATTGGAATGAACTCATCGAACTTTTCTAGGAACTGATCAGCTACGTACAACAGTTGGTTGACATCAGGACGAAACAAGGCGTGTTGGAAATCAGATTCAATCTGCAGTCGGATCGAATAAACCAACTGAGCATCGAGTGCGAGATCATTGATACGAGAAACTCGAAGCGGTTCTGAGAAATAAAGCGATTGCCTCAATTCGTTGACTCGAATACCGAGCTCTTCGATTTGAGCTAGAGAATTGGTGTAGGAACGGCTTAGATTAAGAAGAGCCAATGAAGGAAGTAACCACAGAGCCAAGAGCACAACCAAAAAGGTGGCTGGTTTTTTAAAGCGTTTGGGCTTTGCTACTGATTGTTCCATCTATATTCCTTGTGCGTGTTAACTTGAAGCCATGACCGTAGCTAAAAGATTAAGCACAAAATAAGCGACAACGTCCTGCTGCCGCTTTTATCCGTTAACTTCGGACTATGACTTATTGCGAGTCAGTTGGTCACGTAAGTTCGGTGGAGTGCCTTTAATCGTTAGCGTGTCTGTCTCCGGATCGTAAAAGATACGTTCGCCTAGAAGCAGACTATCAAAACTAACATTCAAACCGCCACCAGCACCAACAAATTTTGTTAGTTTACGCATAGTTGCGCGATCGGCTGGGAAGCTGTCTTCTAACTCGTAGCCTTGCTCACTAGTATAGTCAAAGAAGCTTGTGCCATCTGTGCTTGCTGGCAACTCACCGGAAAGTTCACGAACTTGTACTTCATCGCCCGCTTTAAGCTGCTCGTTACAGTAATCCGCAACCTGCTTTTTGTAGCTGATCGCTTCTTCTTTCTCTAATTTAGAGTCTGAAACGAAGTCTTCTACCGCTTGCATCAGTACTTGGTTCTGCTGTTTCGCATCCAAACCAACTTCAGCTTGTAAGAAATCTAAGAAGAAATCCGCGACTTTACGGCCAACACGTCCTTTAATGTAAGTTAAGTAACGGTTTGACTCTTTATCAGTCTCATAAGTTGAAAGGTCTAGACGAGCCGCGATATCCATTTTTGAGATATCAAGGTAGTCAGTCGCACTAATATCAAGCCCTTCAGTTACCTTTAGGCTTTGGTTTGAAGGCAATAAACCAATGAAAAGATAATCTGTTGCAAGTGACTGATATTCAGCCATTACCAAGATACCTTCGTCAGCGAATGGGTACTTTGATAGTTCGTCTTTTAGACGTTGCGCACTCTTTTGAGAAAAATCGTAAAAGTTTGTCTCACCAGCACGAAGTTGATGCAACCACTGCTGGAATTCGCTGTCAGATTTGAAAGAACCAAACCCTTTGCCTGCTTTTGAATTAAAAACACGGTGAAGTTCAGCAACTAGGCTTTCAGATGAAGCATCGTTTTCTAGAGATTCAGCACGATAGTTAACAATCAGCTCATCCTGATCGTTCTTGCTCAGCTGGTGTAAAATTACGTTGGAAAGGTGAAGGCTCATAGTGAAAATATTACCGTTCAGGTTTCAGTTGTCGTGCATAGTAGGTTATCATAAGCCGCTTTTACTATCATTATTAGAGTCCTTATGCCGATTATATCTAAATACACAGATGATCAAGTTGAAAAAATCCTAGCTGAAGTAGGTGCTGTACTAACTAAGCACAAAGCTTCGCCAGAACTTTCACTGATGATCGCTGGAAATATCGCAACCAATGTCTTAAATCAGAATGTTGCTGCTTCACAACGCAAAGGAATTGCTGAAAAATTTGCCGAGGCTTTAATTTCTTCTCTTGAAGATAAAAAGTCTCACTAAATTTGATTGACGGATAAAAGAATTATAAATGGTAGACAGCGCAAACTCATATAGCGATCGTGTATCTCGACTGGTTGGTTGGGGTCACTGGTTTGCATTTTTCAACATCATTGCTGCGATGTTGATTGGTACTCGTTATATTACTCAATCTGCTTGGCCAGAAACCTTGCTAGGCCAATTCTATTTGGCTGCATCGTGGGTTGGTCATTTTGGCTTTTTAGTGTTCGCGCTCTATCTATTAGTGCTGTTCCCGCTCACTTTTATTCTTCCGTCGAGGAAGTTATTACGTTTGGTTGCCGTTATCTTCGCGACCATAGGTTTAACTGTCCTACTGATTGATACCCAAACGTATCAAAATATAAACCTCCACCTGACGCCTGTCGTGTGGGAGGTTTTATTCAGTGGAGAGGAATCTGCATTCACGTCTGATTTGCAGCACCTCTTCATTGTTATGCCGCTTATCTTCTTGCTGCAACTCGGTCTATCTGAGTGGGTTTGGCGTAAGCAGCGTAAACTGTCTCATAAACACATTGGCCGTCCGATTACTGCCGTCTTCTTCTTGTGTTTCATCAGCAGCCACTTGACCTACATGTGGGCTGATGCGTACTTCTATAACCCAATTACTAGCCAGAAAGCGAACTTCCCACTGTCTTACCCAATGACAGCGAAAAGCTTTATGGAAAAACATGGCCTATTAGACCGTGAAGAGTACCTTGAGCGTTTAGAAGCGAACAAAGAGAATGTAAACCTAGTTAGCTACCCGCTAGAAAAAATTCAATACAACCGCCGCAGTGATGATCTTAATATCCTGATGGTGAGTGTGAACAACCTTCGCTCTGACGCTCTTAATGCGACAGCGATGCCAAACAGCTATGCCTACGCACAACAGTCGATCAACTTCACCAACCACTACAGTTCAAGTAACGATATGTTTGGTATTTTTGGCTTGTTCTACGGCCTACCGAGCAGCTACGCAAGCAGCATTGAAGCTCAGGGGTCAAGCGCAGTATTGCTCGATGTTTTAGAGAATCACGATTACAAGTTCGCTGCTTTCAGTGGCGACAACTTTAGTGATGCACTGTACTCGGATATCATCTTCCGAGGCCGTGATGTGATGCCAGAGCAAGCAACTTATGATGACCAGAGTGCCATAAAAGCTTGGTCTAACTGGATTCAATCACCGCAAGCTAAACGCCCTTGGTTTAACTTTATTGAATTAACCACACTGGATAACTTCGCCAGCTACGATTCAAGTTCAGAGTCGGACTCTACGCTAACGACAGCAGAGCGTTTTGCAGCAGACTATCAAAAGTCGGCGACAGCGGCCGATGCTCAGCTAGCAACTATCTACGCTGAACTGGAACGCTTAGAGCTTGCCGATAACACGGTGGTTATCATTACCTCTAACCACGGTACTGAGTTTAACGAAACCAAAACCAACAGCTGGGGTGCAAACTCCAACTACAGTCGTTATCAGTTACAAGTACCACTGTTTATCAGCTGGCCTGGCAAGTCTGCTTCTGAATACACCCACCGTTCTAGTCATCTAGACGTGTCAGTAACACTGATGCAAGAGCTATTGGGTGTATCTTCGAACCCAACAGATTTCAGTAGTGGTCGCAGCCTGTTTAATGAACGTAACAGAAAGTGGATTCTCGCGGGCGACTCTCGTGAACTTGCTCTTGTTACTGACCAGCAAACAACGGTGTTGGATAAATTTGGTAACTACAAATTGTACGACCAAAATTACAAGCGCCTGAAAAACGTAAGCCCTCGCTTACCTGTGTTGATGCAAGGCCTGACAGAGCTACAGCGTTTCTACACAAAAAATGACTAAATAATCAGCAAACAGCAAAGGGAAGCCAATGGCTTCCCTTTTTTATTGCCGTGAATGATTAGAAAACAAGCAACAAAACAAAATTATGAAAATTAAGGGTTTACAAGATCCTCCACCCCTTATATTATTCACGCCACTGGAGGGATGGCTGAGTGGTCGAAAGCACCGGTCTTGAAAACCGGCAACCGTTAATAGCGGTTCTAGGGTTCAAATCCCTATCCCTCCACCACTTTAAAGAAAGCCGCTGAGAAATCAGCGGCTTTTTTCATATCTGAAGGGTGCTAAGTTAAACCGTAAGGATTGACTGAGACAATGTACCTATTCAAAACCGCCAGCCACAACTACTACACCCGTATTTGCCTACCAAAAAATTATCGTGATCTTGGGTTCCCTTTTGACTTAAAAGTTTCACTATTAACCAAGAATCTTCGAGTTGCCTCATTACGCAATCTAAGCGTTGCCATTGAGCTAAAACAACTTATTGACAGCATTACAGCTCAGACTCACCCAGCAGACTTCAATATTGCTGCAAATGAGTGTATCAATGAGCTGAGAAGCCATTTTAACGATGATGAAGCGGCATGCTCTACCAAACCCATACCAATACGCAATACTTCCACAGCACGGCAACCCGTACCTTTATTTATCTCAACAAGCAACATCACTCGTATCGTTGAAAGATGCATTGGCAAAGTTTATCGACTCCAAAAAGCTCCAATCAATCCGACCACTTACCATACACCAGCTAGAATCACGTGTTAGCCACTTTATCCAATTTGTGCCAGTAGATAGAGTTGCCGATGTAACAACGGCTCATGCCTTACTGTACCGTGATGCGTTGTTGAAAAAAGGTCGAAGCCCCAAAACTGATCCGCACCATAAGTTTTGGACACTGAGTTAAGTGAGTACAATCACTAACGAGGTGAACAATGACAACTAAGAAAACACGAATCAAACATGCTCCTGAATTTAAAGCCGAAGCACTTAAGTTAGCAGAGAAAGTCGGTGTCGCTGCTGCCGCACGACAGCTATCGTTGTATGAATCTCAAATTTATGGGTGGCGTAAAGCCGTCAAAAAAGATGCGAAAATCAGCGATAGAGAAAGGGAGCTCGCCACTGAAAATGCCAAACTCAAACGGTTATTGGCTGAGCAAGCTGAAGAGCTAGATATCGTAAAAAAGGCCGCCACCTACTTCGCGAAAAATCTAAAGTAGATTGCTATGAGTTTATGCTCGAACACCTGATGCAATATAGGATTGTCCGTATGGCTAAGGTGTTTGAGGTTTCTCGAAGTGGGTTTTATTATTGGATTGATAATCGCCATAAAGTCACTCAACGCAACGAGCACCGAAAGCAGCTTGATATCAAAGTTCGAGAAGTCTTTGATGATAAAAAGGAACGCGACGGAGCAAGGCGTATTCAAAAAGAACTAGAGGCAAATGGTAATAAGCACGATGTAAAAACCATTGCCGCGAGCATGAAGCGCCAGAGCTTAGTCGCGAAGGCCGCCCGTAAGTTCAAATGTACGACAGACAGCAAGCATAGGCTTCCTGTTGCCCCGAACTTGCTTGAGCAAGATTTTAATGCAACAGCACCGAACCAAAAATGGGCTGGAGATATTACCTATCTAGCGACAAGCGAAGGTTGGATGTATTTAGCGGTTGTTATCGACTTGTACTCACGGCAAGTCGTTGGTTGGTCAATGAGCACCAGAATGACCGCGACTCTGGTCTGTGATGCGCTATCAATGGCATTGTTCCGTAGAGGCATGCCCGAAGGGGTGATTATCCATAGTGATAGAGGTAGTCAATATTGTTCAAAAGGCTACAGATACTTAATCTCAGCCCATAATTTAAAACAAAGTATGAGTAGGAAGGGAAATTGCTGGGATAACGCCTGTGTTGAAAGCTTTTTCCATTCAATGAAAGTAGAAGCCGTCCAATACGAGCCGATAATGACGCGAGAAGAGATGCGCCAAGCACTTTTTGAATATATCGAAGTTGATTATAATCGAACAAGAAGGCACAGTGCTCTTGGGTATCTAAGCCCAGTTAACTTTGAAAAACAATATGTCGCTTAATGCGGTGTCCAGTCTAACTGGAGCAGATCAGTAATAAGCGGTCCAAATACGCTGACAACGCAGGGTAGTCAGAGATGGCTTTGATGTTAGTTTTAAATAGGCCATGGTAGGCCACATCAAATCGGATCAAGGTAACGAATAACCGAATGTCGCTTTCGGTTAGTTGGTTGCCAACGGCAAAATCGTTATTCGCAAAATGTGTTTCCAGTTCTTCTAAGCGAGCGAAAATATCAACCATGGCTTCGTCGTAAGCTTTCTGGCTTGAAGCGAATCCTGCGCGATACACGCCATTGTTTAAGCTGTCGTAGATACTGGCATTAAACTCTTCAATTTGTGATTGCAACTCAGTCGGGTACAAATTGATGTTTGAATTATGAATCGGTCTTAAGTCTTCGTTCAAAATATGAAGAATATCAGCAGACTCGTTGTTGATGATTTTGTTATCACCACAATCCCAAAGTACAGGCACAGTCGCTCGACCAGTGTATTGGTCATCAGTCATCGTATAAAGATGGTGAGCGTATTCCACTCCCTCAATGCCACTCTCTGTAGAGCCTACCGTTGAATCAGATTCACCCCCAAATTGCCAACCGAAATCTGTTAGTACTGGGTCTAAGATTTTTACGTCAATTACATCTTCTAAGTTAAACAACGAGCGAGCAATTAATGTGCGTGTTGCCCAAGGACAAATGTAAGCAGCATAGAGTCGCAAACCTTTATCGACTGCTGACTGTGCATCGTCAATGCGATTTGTGAATGCGCTGCTTTGGCGGATGAAGCGGCCTTCACTGTCTTTCTCTTGAACGGGATCCCACTTGCGTTCCCACTTACCATTTACCAACATAATCTTTCCTTATTTCGAAGAGCCCCTTGCGAGCGTACGCCATGGGCGTCTGTTGTTTGTCTAATTTGTTTCGAGTCCAATAGCTTTTATTAAGCGGTTTTGGTTGCACCAAGTAAGCGGTTATCAATGGCAAACTTTCCGCCACCTTGAATGGCTAGCGCTAAAGTGGCAGCGAATAACGCCAAAGCAAACTCGTAACCGTTATTGCTGATAAATAAGCCATGGCTGATGTGAACGCTGAAGATTGCCACTAACATGGCAAATGCATTGACCAGTGCTGCTGGGCGAGTCAAAAGGCCAAATATCAAGGCTAAACCTCCGAAGAATTCTGCACTGCCAGCCATCAATGCCATTAGGTAACCGGGTGCTAGCCCAATGCTTGCCATCCATTGGCCAGTACCTTCAAGTCCATAGCCACCAAACCAGCCAAACAGCTTTTGCGCACCATGTGCAGCCAAAATGATTCCTACCGGAACTCTCAGTACTAGTGCCGCAAAGCCAGCATTGGATTGAATTACTTTGTTAAAAATGTGCTTGTTCATGGTATTTCCCTCAGAGTTGATTTATTCAAGTAAGTCTTAACTTGGGAATAAGATTAATCTTTCTCCTTTAGATGATAAATGGCATTATCATTGAATGATTTCCAATGTATTGTTGGTAATTGACTTATTAAAAGGATTTGTTTAATGGATAGGATTGACACCATGAAGGCGTTTCTCACGGTCTCTAGAGAAGGCAGTTTTACCAAGGCAGCAGAGAAACTGGGAACGTCAAATCAGTTGGTCAGTAAGTACGTATCTCATTTGGAGGAACAACTCGGGGTACGCCTGCTTAACCGCACGACGAGAAAAGTACACCTTACAGAAGCGGGCGAGCGATGTGTGCAACACGTTCAGCACATTTTGGAAAGTATTCAAGACATGGAAGGGAGCATGGGGCAGTTAAAGAATGAGGCGCAAGGTTTACTGCGTATCAGTGCTCCTGTGACTTTTGCTACCAAGCATCTCGCTTCACTTATTCGGGATTTTAAGCAGCTCAATCCGGCTGTGGGTATCGATTTGCAACTCAACGATCGGAAAGTCGATGTGGTTGAGGAGGGCTTTGATTTAGCGTTACGGATCGGGCAATTAAAAAGCTCATCCTTAATTGCAAAGCGTGTTGCTCCGGTTCGGTTGGTTATGTGTGCTTCCCCAGACTATCTTGAACGGCATGGAACGCCAGAGCATCCGGAACAGCTTATTCCAGAGCATCTGTTAAGCTACAGCTACATGGATTACAGTCAATCCGAGTCCCCACTTATGAATGCGCTGAAGCGCTCGTCAAAAGAGGAGAGTTCCGGTATATCCTGCAACAACGGCGATATCCTCGTTGAGTCCGCTATAGCGGGAGAGGGTTATGTTTTTCAACCCACTTTTATCGTGTCTGACGCAGTAAAGAAGGGCCAACTTAACGTTATTCTAAAAGAGTTTGAGCCAGAACCCATGGCGCTATATGCGGTGTATCCGCACCGTAAGCTGATTGCGACTAAGTTGAGTGTTTTTATTGAGTTTCTCAGTGACTATTATGGTGATTTACCGTATTGGGATGATGTTTTTTAAGACTTGAACGGCTCCTGTAGTGGCTAAGTGAACTTGCCCACGTAGTTAGAGGTTTGCAATACCTGAGTTAATCCTTTAAATGCTAATTTAGCAGAATCACTGACTCATAAATGTCCGTGCGACCTGAA
>NZ_JBFRLK010000025.1:0-60780 GCF_041469805.1 Vibrio sp. 10N.286.48.C11
ACAACTTGCTTAATTATACAAATATCCACTATCAGTAGACCGAAAATACCACTTCGATTGGCATAGGTAATGAAGGTAGTGACTTGGTTTAGTTGGCCAAGTTAGCTATCTTTAATATTGACGGATAATTTAACGCTGACATTTTGTGAGCCCGCGAAAAATAAGAGAGCAGATGTATGCAAAGTAATTTCCTCAGTCACCTCATGTCCTTATTATCTATTACTAGCGATTACATCTACTTTAAGGATCTGAATTATAAGTTCATATTGTGCAGTCAGAGCTTTGCAGATCTTGTCGGGGAAAATTCATGGAAGGAACTTCGCGGTAAAGATGACTTTGATGTGTTTCCTCATGATGATGCATTCGCATATCGTAAGGAAGATGAAAAAATAATCGAAGGTGGAATACAAAAACTAAATAAAATCGAGCCTTATACAGATAAAGATGGAAATGAGGGCTGGGTATCTACCTATAAATGGCCTCTTTACAAAGATGGAGGAAGTGAGTTGATAGGAGTGTTCGGTATTAGTCGTGATATTACTGATCAAGTTAATCTCCAAAAGCTTAAAGAAGAATTAGTTGAGGTAAATATGAAATTAAAGGAGCTTAGCGAGATTGATCCTTTGACAGGGCTATATAATCGTCGTACTTATTCAGCATATTTAAAAAGAATTTTATCATTTTCAAGGCGATCTGGTGAACCCTTGTCACTTATGATTATAGATATTGATAATTTCAAAAACTACAATGATAATTATGGTCATGCTGCGGGGGATACTACGCTAAAGATAATTTCTAGCCAATTAAGAAAAAATGTGAGTAGAGAATCTGATCTATTAGCAAGATATGGTGGAGAAGAGTTTGTGGTTGTATTGCCCAATACTAACCTCCGTGATGCAAAAGATGTCGCAGAAAGAATAAGAAAAAATATACAAGCTGAAGCAATTACTCATGAATACTCTACCGATGCAGGTGTTGTCACGGTAAGTATTGGTATTTCTACTATCAAAGGAAAAGTTATTGATACCGATAACTTGTTTTTACAAGCAGACAAGTCTCTTTATAAGGCTAAAACATCGGGAAGGAATAGATGTGAAGCCTTTTGTTGTGGCCAAGTAATGTTGGCCACTAATTTATAGTTCCTAGGGCGCTTTGGGGCATGTAGCGAGCTAGGAATTTTATGCCTTTAATCGAACCGAGTACATAAGTTGACAACACAGCACAAGGGCTAAAATTAACTTTTTGTAATGTTTTATCCACATTGTTGAAATGGTTAAAGGGTCTATACTTCAGTTCTCAACCAATTTACTCCTTATCTTCAAGGTACAAAATTCAGCGAGCGGTGAAGTGGACAGCTTCTAGGCAGGAAGCAGAAAATATAACTGATTCAAGCAAGGCTTTCTAACTAATGGTTGATGCCTTTAATTCATGCCGAGAGAGGATTAACGATAGTTAATCGTTCGAAAGGTCATCATATTACGCCTTGTCTTAGTGTCCGAGCTAGCGACTGAATAAAACACTTTGAATGGTGACGGGTATAAAATCGGGATTAAAAGGAACGAATATGAAATCTATCCACTATGCTTTTCTGACTATTATGCTGGTCATTTGCGGACTCTGGTTAACTACCGCCGGTGCTCAGGCAACCCTTGCTGAATTTTGGTCAATCCGAAAATCGCTATTATTCGAGACCGGTATTATTGCGACTGCTGCTATGTCCATTACTGTTTTATTAGCAGTCCGCCATCTATTTCCGGATTCTTTCCTTGACGGTCTGGACAAGCGATACCGCCTTCATAAGTGGTTAGGGATCGTTGCCTTCTCGGCAGCTGTCGCACACTGGTTAATTAAAACCGCACCTAAGTGGATGATTGATTTAGGCCTGCTTACTAAACCGGTGAAAAATAAAGTGCTAAGTGATGCACCCGTCAGCTGGTTTTATGAATTTACGGATTTTCAGCAGCACTTTGCTAAAGATATCGGTGAATGGGCATTTTATTTGTTTGTTGCTTTATCGCTTTTAATTTTAATTAAAAAAATCCCTTATAAACAAGCCCGTCAAAGTCATAAACTGATGGCAGTGGTTTACCTTGCTATTGCTTACCATTCATTTATTTTAATGAAAATAGAAGACTGGTCGACACCTGTCGGAGTGCTGATGGCTGTTTTATTACTGCTCGGCACGTTAGGCGCGTTAACCTCATTATTTGGTCAAATAGGTTATTCCAAGAAAACCTACGGCGAGATAAGTGAGCTGCGCCGTTATAAAGATAATAAAGTACTGGCTGTCACCATAAGACCGACAACGCCATGGGCAGGGCATCAACCGGGACAGTTTGCTTTTGTCACTTTTGATAAAAAAGAGGGTGCACATCCTTTTTCGATTGCCTCAGACTGGGCAGAGCAAAAGGGAATTTCTTTTAAAATAAAACAAATTGGTGACTATGTTAATACATTACCGGCGACGTTATCAGTCGGACAGGAAGTTGTTATAGAAGGGCCTTACGGCAATTTTAATTTCAGCAGTGATAAAGCACAGCAGATCTGGGTCGCTGGTGGTATCGGCATCGCTCCATTTTTCTCTAAACTGGAACAGTTAGCCGGGCAGAGAAAGCCGCAGAATATCGATCTGTTTTATGCAACCGCAATGCCGGACGCAGACTTTATCAATAAACTGCAGGCACTCGCTGACAATGCCCGTATAAGGTTACATATTACCAATACTAAACAGCAGGGTTATTTAACCGCACAGGCTATTGAGACCTTTATCAGTGATCTTCATTCAACAGATTTCTGGGTTTGCGGTCCGGCAAAACTTGGTGATGCATTAAAATCACACTTTGTTGGAAATGGTCTTCATCATTCTGATTTTCATCAGGAGTTATTTGAAATGAGATAAACTTCCGGCTACTTTTTTATTTACAAAAAGCGACCGGAAGTTTAAATCAAAGATTAGAAGCCCTGCAGAAAGGCAAGCAGGGCTGCGCGCTGATTTTTGTCGATGTTCAGCAGGGCATATTTACTCTTTTGTGCTTCTCCGTCGTGCTACAGCTGGGTGTTGTGGTTTAGTTATTCTAGCCACAAATTTATAGGTCACTAAGGCGATTGGGGGCGTTTGTGACTTAGCTTTCTAACTCGCTATGGGGCGAAAGCGATTTAGCTAATTACTATCACGTTAGGCTAAATAATCTCTTTAACTGATAGTGTAGTGGATTAGCAAATTTGGTTAGATAGTTAGAGTTCTAGGCATGAAAAAAAGTAAGTCAAATGATGCTTTAGTGAAGAGTTTGTTCAATCGGTCGAAACACACAATGGGGCAAAACTTTGCTAGCAATGACCACGCTGAGAAGCCTATGGACATAACCTTCACTTGTAGAAATACTAACGGTAACGCACAAAAGCAATCTTCAGAAATTCAAGATCTTCAAAAGTATCGTTCTATATCGCACATTGCGTTGAATAATGAATCCTCATACTCCTCGCTGAGATCGTGTGAGTTACCAAACTAGCTCAGGGTATCAATAACTTTGAGTTTACTCATTCCTTGTTTGACCAAAGAGTAGCTAGCTGAACGTATACTCTAATCAAGCCAAAAATCATGGGAATCAGGTTAAATTAAGGTGCTATCATCGTTTAAAGTTGAGGTGTTAGGTCGCTGCTTTGTAGTTATTTCAAGTGTATCGATGTCGATATCAAAATCTCCGACTAGGTCGAGAATTTCCGTTCGATCCATCTCGGTTGCAGGAATGAGCTGATCAGGATTATCCTCAATATCTCTAGCGAGTAATTCTAAGAACGCATCAACAGCAAAGTCTCTATTTTTCATTCTTGACTCCAAGTGTAGTAGTTAATCATCCCAGTCGGGCAGTTGATGTTGCTTTTCTATTACTTCAAACTGTAAATCAACGGCATCTAACAATCTTTCAAATATATCGAATGAGCCTGTAAATGACTATTTTCGATTTCTGAGATGGTCGTTTTATTAATTCTAGTCAGTTTTGATACTTGTACCTGTGTCAAACCCATATCATTTATCATTTGCCTTGTGGTTAACAATATAGCTAACATTCTAAGTTGCAATGGAATTGTTAGCCATATGGCTAACAATTAAGAAGAGTGACCAGCGGTATTTTTAACAGTCATGTGCGAAAGAGTGTATTTAGTAAATTTCAACTAAGTGATTGATTTAATAATAAACACCGTAGTTTAATAGTGCACACGTTTTGGGGGGGCTGAGTCAATAACACTTATTCTGAACAGCACATTGCCTGATAACAGCTTCTAAATTAAACACTTTTGCGCGTTGATCCATACCATTAAATTCGCATTTATTTCGAAAAGGGGATGAGATGTAACCGCCAGCTTCTAGAGCTCTAGATAAACGGGGATTGAGGATATTTTCTACTTCTATAGCAATGAAATCCCCTAAATTGTTTTCAAAGTGTTTTAATAACTTAGACAAAACTCCTTTGCCTTGGAAGTTTTTATCAAATTCAATTGCACCAATTACAAGTCTTGGGTAACTGGTTGATTTACTGGACATATACTTGCTCACGTACAAATTTATTTTTCTTGTCTGCAAGCGTTTTTTTAAACCTAGCTTGCTCTGGCTTGCTTCAATAAGAAAATTGTCATATTGTCGACAAATTTCTGCTACCTGTTCTGTAATATTCATGATGTACTCCGTTTGTTGCTTGAACTTAACTCGCAAAAACTTCTATGGACATTTCTACCATATCTAGATTGCTAATTTAGCAAAGCATAAATTATTATAAGTATGGAAAAGTCGCTTTTGGGAGTGTCCCAGTATCGATGGAACAGATCATTTAATGTCGCCGCGCTCAACAGCATGGCAAAATTCATTCCAATCCTGCTCGTATATAAATACCGCGTGGCTGACTGTTTTTCCTATCATAAATTCGTCCAATTTGGCCATAACTTCGGCAGGTAATACACTAGGGTCAACGACTAGAAATGGCGAGCCTTTAATGTTGAATAATTCCAATTCAGGTAGTTTCATTGTTTTCCCTCTTATTCAAAGTGATGGAGTACTAGTTAATTGATTAAAACGATCTGGCGTTGTGTAATAATGTTTGAACAACGTTCTTGTATTTAGCTCATCTAACGATATACCCAAGCCCTTCGATGTAATCGTTTGCTCCTCCATAAGAACTCTTTTCGCCCTGAATGCCATCGATTTATGATCAACAAATCGTCTTTTCCTATCAGCATTAGCCCCATCGACTGTAGTGCAGTAGTCTAGAGCATCTAGATGGTCTAACGTGTTTTCAATTGCCAAATCTCCATTCTCGCCGTATCTAAGCGATTCACGGAGAATTGATTGTATGTATGCGTGTTGTTTAGTGTTTTCTCTCAAAAATGGCATACACTCATCTATATTAAATAGAACCGGATCCATACCGAAAACTAGAGGCTGCCATCGTATGCTATTATGAAGGCGAAATGAGAGCGTCAACGAACTAACATTATTTATGAAAATGAATTGCAGCCCCACTATATTGAACAGTTGTGAGACTAGATAATTAAATAGACCTAAACCGAGAACTTTCCTGTTCATGATTTCGATAGCTTCAATAGCGATACCCCTGAGCATAAATGCGTCAAAATTTTTCGAGTCTCTGTCCATCTTCCAACCCATAACTCGGAGTTGATCGGGGGTTGGTAATCGTAGTCGAACATAAATATTATCAGTTGATAATTCAGTTACCCGGCCAATAGGATCTTTTTGCGATTTAATTTGATCAACAAATTTGTCTATTTCGATTTTTAACTCACGTATGTTTGACCTAACTAATTTAGAATACGTCATCAGATTTAATGCCTCTCAACCCTAAACACAGCGCGTTTAATGCCCAGCCTATTGACATCGTTCCTGAACAAAAAAATATCGTACTGCCAGCAAACACCCAGAGGTCGCTGGTAATAAACTGAAAAAACTCTAGCATTTATACCTCCAATCAATGAGTTTTAATGATAACGCCCCTTAAGCCACAATTCAATAAATTCATTTAAAAACAATAACTTGCGATCAAGTGTTTTATTGCAGGGGTGCATTTTTATGAATGATGGGATAGTTTTTGGATTAGTTATCAGGTCTGATGTAAGCGTGTCACGAACCCCGCATTCTAATCTTTCAGCACGAAGAATAAGATCAACTCTCTAACCACACGGAGATTTGAAATGGCAAGACGATGCTCCAACGTAAAAGCCCCATGAACCCACGGGGCGTTTACGAATTTTACATAGTTTGTTCGATCAACACATTGGGACAATTCACCCAAAATTTTATTAGCGTCGTAGATGATATTCTGTGCATTAGTAGCACTGCTGTATTTACTCATAAAAGTTACCAAAGAAAGCTAAATGAAAATTCTAAGTGAACTAATGATTAAGTTATTGTTTATTAAGCAATTGAATGTTATTTGATTTACTCGCATTATGCATCTGGAGCCACCTCCATTATGCATTTGGGGTGGTTTCCATTGAGCATTTAGGGCTACATCTATGAATGATTTCTAGCACACTCTGTCATTGACAAGCCCCAATCGAAAACAGACGCAACCAAGGCTTGGTGACCAAACTTTGGTTACGCAATAAATCATTGATTTCAAAGAGATTATTAGTAAACCACTCGGGTAAAAAATGGTAGTACTCAAATCCTCGAACTGCAAAACACAGGCAACAGCACAATTAGCACGCGACGACATTATTTTTATTTACTTTCAATATCTTACCTAGCATCTAAACCTTAGTGACTAAATATTTAACATCTCACAACAGGCTGATGTCTGTTTTAGTATTAATTAGTATCGAAAATACTAATTAGTAAATGAAAGACTAAAGTGCTTAAAAACTGCTTATTTTTAACCGCTGACACGGTCAGACTCTTTGCATTAAAACGGCAGTTTATGTGCACATTAAAAAAACACCATAAGCCACTGTTAATATTGAAATAAATCACAAAAAACACTTCATAAAAACGCGTTTTTTTCAATTTTTTGGCGTATTTTTTTGTGACGTGAATCACTACTACGCTCAGATCATTGCAAAGACTTGTTAGTTAATGGTTTGAACATTTACCCATGGCCCTAAATCGGTTGTCTCAATTAATCCATTTAGAGCTATAGGTTAAAAATTCACAAAAAAATTTACCTATCACCGTAAGGCAGTTAACTAGCTAGCTCATTTCGGGGCAGAGACGAGTTACAGCATTTGCTAAGTTAGCGAAGCTCGGATTATCTCAGGTAGGCCAAATTCGCTTGACTCACTGTCTCGTTCTTGATGGTGCTACTCAGGCTTTTCTGTTCCAAGTACTTTGGTTACCTGAAACAGTCCAACGGGCGTATTTCCTGATATTACATAAGGTTGTATAATGAAAAACCATTTGCATACAGAGTACACCCATGC
This sequence comes from Vibrio sp. 10N.286.48.C11, assembly GCF_041469805.1. Classification (NCBI taxonomy): domain Bacteria; kingdom Pseudomonadati; phylum Pseudomonadota; class Gammaproteobacteria; order Vibrionales; family Vibrionaceae; genus Vibrio; species Vibrio sp. 10N.286.48.C11. The sequence continues at coordinate 7,429 of NZ_JBFRLK010000025.1, forward strand.
CCCCAAAGAATCCCACAAACATAGTTCGAAAAGATTTCAGACTAAATAGGCTTGTAATCGCTAAATTGAAAGGCCTTAACGCTTGTGAGATCAATTTCACTCCCCATAGAGTGACAGCCATTATGGGGGTAAACGGTTCGGGAAAAAGCAGCATTCTTCATGCGCTGGCTTGTTGCTTCAAACCAATAGGGGCGTCATCTAAACCAGATAACAGATTCAAAGATTTCTTTACTCCACACACGCATTCAACATGGACAGATACCCAATTTTCTCTAAGTCATTCGTACACCCAAGTTGATACTAAAAAGCGAACATCTAAACCTGTCAACTCAACCGTTGATTATGGGAAAAACAACCGATGGAGACCTATTTATGCTCGACGTCCTGAAAGACCAAGCCAATACATAGGGTTACAGAACCTACCTACTCTTGCAGATAATAGAGGTGCTAGCAGGTTTGCAAAATATGAAACCCAAGAGTTAGACCATCCTAAAAAACAAGTCATCATTGATAAAATGTCATACGTGCTGGGCCGTAAGTATGACTCTCTTGTACTGTGCAAAAGCCGAACAAAAACGTTTTGGGGCTTAGGTCAAAATGGAACAATATACAGCGAGCATACTATGGGTGCTGGTGAGAAAAGAGTTGTAGAGATACTACGGCAAGTTTTTTCACCCGAACTCAAAAACGGTGTCGTGCTAATTGATGAGCTAGAGGCTTTGCTGCATTCCAGCGCTTTTTCAAAGTTAGTAGATGTTTTGATTTCTGCTGCTGAAAGTTTGAACTTGGAGATTGTATTCACAACTCACAGAGAAACAGTAACGGACTTTAGAGATCGTATAAACATTTGTGGTATTTGGAATACGGGTGCTAACGTAATGACATTACCTAACCTTGATCCACGAATCTTTAACCAACTCACAGGGTTAAATCAAAAGTTACTCAAAATCTACGTGGAAGATGATCTTGCTCAACTGACGCTAGATCTACTGCTAGAAGAAAAACAATGGCAAGACTACGTCTCTGTTTCATATTTTGGTGCTGGAGATAATGCTTATGTTGTATTAGCTGGATTATTATTATCTGAGCAACCTATCGATGATGTCTTGTGTGTACTCGATGGAGACATTGACAAAGCTGATGATGAGCGATTACGCAAATTAGGGAAATACTTATCTGGTCAAGATGAGCAAGCTGTAGGCTTCCGAAACGAAGCCCTTAGACAGGTACGACAATTTGTTTTGGAATATGATCCGCCTGAAAATACTAAAGCGGCTCCAGAATACAACCACAAGATGTGGTTAGAAGAGGTTGAAGAAGACGATAGAAATCGATCTCTTTTAGCTGCATCAAGGCAGATTGCCCATTTGCCTGATTGGCATAGATATTATGCTGAACTAAAGAAATACTGCACAAAAAGAGACATCCAAGCGAGTGTTCTTGAGTCTATTCAACATAGTAACCCTGAAAAATGGAGAGCATATGTTGGCGAAGTAAGCTCTTGGATAGAGCGAAAACTAGAAGAAAAAGGGATTCTTGCCAATGAAAATGAACAAGCCGATGAGGAACTCGAAGTATAGATATGAATAGGTTTTCTGGGAACCTATCCATGTTTGTCAGAACTAAACAACAAACCACCCAATGATACATCAAGAAAACTAGGTCATATCACAAACTTCAAAAATGTTGAGAGTAACGACTCTAAATGAGAATGGGGTAAAAAGAGGTGGAAACTACAGTAACAATTGTTCAATCAACCCTTTGAATTGACAAAGGGATGGATAGAGGTAGAACGTTTTCAATCTAATATCGCTAGTTTTGTCTTAAGGTTAGTCAACGCTTAGGTTTAAATTTTTCCCCGAACACAGATTTTAACTGTGCTTGAAGTTGCTCTTGTACCAAAGCTTGAGCTTCTTCTAGAGCTATAGCTGAAATTGAATCGTAATCGCTAAACTCCCCGCAGTCATTGCATTGAACTAGATCACCTGACTTAAAATCTGAATCGTCTTGACCTATGTTGACACTCCCACAAAATAGACACTTTCCACTGATTTTCATAGGTAATACTCCTAGCTACAAAGTTACCAAAACGCCTGCCAACGATATAAGAATTCCTACCAATACAAATAATCCACTGTGCTCTTGCACCCAATTGGAGAGTCTTCTGCTGCGACTTAACTCAGTTAATATGACTTTGCTCTCCGCTTCTTCAGCTACCAGTTTCATCTGATTGCTTCTGGCAATACCAAGGCCTCTTTGGGTGATACTCAATTGCTCATACTTGCCAGTACCGAGATAAGAGTGTTGAAGCCAATCATTAGCAAGGCAAATGTTCGCGCCTTTTTGAAGTTCTTCGATAGTAAATTTCCCACCACTCTCAAAGTGAATATCTTTGATTAGATTCTCATCTATAGATAAATGTACATACTTGTGAGAATGGCCGTGCTTCTGCATGTAGTTCAGGACGCTGTTCAGCAAGGCGTATTCAGCTTTCATTTCAGTTAATCGCTCCCTTTAACCATGCCACCACGTGATTATAAAAAATGTAGTACAAAGATAACAACTGCCAGTTTCGTTATTGAGTTAATACCTTAGCTGGAGATATGGCAATAAACCTAGGGGCAAAAACACAATGGGGTAGAAGCAAGTTAGGGTAACCTGTCAGTTCTGATAGCACCGCGATTTCAGCACTGACAGGTCAAGTCCAGACTAATCCACTTTAGGAGTCTAGTTCTAAAACAAGATCGCTATTTGCCTTGACACTACAAGTCAGTATGTACCCTTCTGGTAGATACGCAATGGTTTTACGAGTAGGCACAACAGCTCCAGACTTAAGTTTGCACTTGCAAGCTCCACAAAACCCATCTCTACATTCTGAGTAAATAACCTCGCCAGCCTTTTCAGCGGCTTGTAGTACGGTATCATCTTCAGCAGCAGGAAATTGCTTGCTGTTCAAACTTATAGTGTGCATACGTTACAGCTCGAAGCCCTTGAAGGCATTGTCTTCAACATCAGACTCGATTTGACCAACAAGGTAAGACGATATCTCTTGCTCTTGTGGTGCGACTTGAACACTATCACTCGATAACCATGAAGACATCCATGGCAATGGACTATCTTTCACTTCAGGGTATAAAGGTTTTAGACCAACAGAGGTCATACGTCTGTTCGTAATGTACTCTACATAGTCACAAAGAATTTCTTTATTCAAGCCAATCATGGAGCCATCTTTGAATAAATATTCAGCCCATTCCTTTTCTTGATCCGCAGTTTCACGGAAGATTGAAATGGCATCATCTTCTAATTCGGCAGCAATTGCTGCCATTTCAAAGTCATCCATGCCGTTTTTCCATGAATTTAGAATGTATTGTGTGCCTTGTAAATGGAGCTGCTCGTCCCTAGCGATGAGCTTAATAATGCCACCTTGTCCAACGAGTTTTCCCTGCTCGGCAAAGGCGAATGAGCAAGCAAACGATACGTAGAACCTGATGGCTTCTAGTGCGTTAATTGCTACCATTGCGATGTAAAGCTTTCGCTTAAGGTCACGTAGTGAAACTTCAACTGTCTCGCCATTTACAGTGTGCGTACCTGTGCCATATTGCTGGTACTTCTGAATTGCATCGATCAACGTATCATAATGCTTTGACACAGCATCAGCACGAGCAATGATTTGTTCGTTTTCAACAATGTCTTCGAATACTGGTGACGGGTCGCTGAAAATATTACGTAGGATATGTGTGTATGAGCGACTATGGATAGTTTCCGAGAACGACCATGTTTCGATCCAAGTCTCCAGCTCTGGGATTGAAACAATTGGTAGTAGTGCCATGTTAGGGCTGCGACCTTGGATTGAGTCAAGCAGAGTTTGGTATTTCAGGTTTGAAATGTAGATATGCTTTTCGTTATCGCTAAGGTTGTTGAACTCTGAGCGATCAGTCGAAACGTCAACCTCTTCTGGTCGCCAGAAGAAAGAGAGTTGCTTTTCGATTAGCGTTTCGAAAACGCTGTGACGTTGTTGGTCGTAACGACTAACGTTTACGTTTTGACCGAAGAACATTGGTTCTTTCAGTGGGTTGTTCTTGGTCTTGTTAAATGTTGAGTACTTCATCTTTACTGTCTCTTATTTTTGTTTGTTGTACGTCAGTACACCTCATAGGTGGAACTCACATAAAACTGTTTATAACTTATCTTGTGTGAACTTATGTGGGTCTTCACATAAATGCAAACAGCATAAGTCATTGTTTAGTGCAGGTTTATTGCGACCGACCGACCGTTGTGTGAGTTATTCTGTACATATTTCAGCTTGATGATCTTCGCGTTACCTTCCATTAGCTCACGCTCAGCGAATGCAAATGAACATGCGAAACTTACGTAGAAACGAATCGCTTCTAGTGCGTTTACAGACATTAGACATAGGTAAAGTTTCTTCTTCAGGTCGTGAAGTGAAATCTTGACGTCTTCGCCGTTGATGCTGTGGTTGCCTTCACCGTAGCGGTGGTAGTCAGCCGTTAGCTTGATTAGGTCGTCGTAGTAGAAAGCGATGTCTTTAGCACGCTTCAGAATCTCTTCATTTTCAACGATGTCGTCGAATACTACGCCTGGATCATTCACGATGTTACGGATGATGTGCGTGTAAGAACGAGAGTGAATCGTTTCAGAGAAAGACCAAGTTTCAATCCAAGTTTCAACTTCTGGTAGAGATACCAATGGAAGTAGGGCAACGTTAGGGCTGCGGCCTTGGATTGAATCTAGAAGCGTTTGGTACTTCAAGTTAGAGATGAAGATGTGCTTTTCATGCTCAGGAAGCTTGTTGTAGTCGATACGGTCGCTAGACACGTCTACTTCTTCTGGACGCCAGAAGAAAGAAAGCTGCTTCTCGATAAGCTTTTCGAAGATTTCGAATTTTTGTTGGTCGTAACGTGCAACGTTTACCGACTGACCCAAGAACATTGGTTCTTTTAGTTGGTCATTTTTTTGCTGAGAAAAAGTACTGTAAGCCATAAATGCCTCAAATCCTTTAAAGACCCGTAATAAAACGGACCCTGTTAATGCTTTAAACCCAGAGAAGATAACTCTTCTCTGGGGTCTTAATGTTTATTGCGGTTTAGATCTTACAACCGCCGCCTTCACAATCTTCTTCCGGCACTTGAACTGCATCGCCTTGGTCGTCTTTAGCACCATCACGAGTGTTATGGTAGTAAAGCGTCTTAACACCGTACTTGTACGCTGTTAGTAGGTCTTGAAGCAGCTTCTTCATTGGTACTTTACCGCTGTCGTAAACACTTGGGTCATAGTTAGTGTTTGCAGAGATAGCTTGGTCAACGAATTTTTGCATGATACCCACTAGGTGTAGGTAACCGTCGTTAGAACCAATGTTCCAAAGTAGCTCGTAGTTCTCTTTAAGATTTAGGAAATCTGGAACCACTTGCTTAAGGATGCCGTCTTTCGATGCTTTCACTGATACGTAACCACGTGGTGGCTCGATACCGTTAGTCGCGTTCGAGATTTGAGACGATGTCTCAGAAGGCATAAGCGCTGTTAGCGTAGAGTTACGCAGACCGTGCTCCATGATCTCTTCACGTAGAGAATCCCAATCGTAGTGCAGTGGCTCTTCACATACTAAGTCGATATCTTTTTTGTAAGTATCGATTGGCAGTAGGCCTTTCGCGTAGTTGGTCTCGTGGAAAGATGGGCAACGGCCTTGCTCTTTCGCTAGTTCAACAGATGCTTTTAGCAAGTGGTATTGAATTGCTTCAAAAGTACGGTGAGTCAGGCCATTCGCGCTGCCATCAGAGTACTTAACACCATTCTTCGCTAGGTAGTATGCGTAGTTGATTACACCTACACCTAAAGTACGACGGTTCATTGTCGACTTGTATGCAGCTGGAAGCGGGTAGTCTTGGTAATCAAGCAGTGCATCTAGAGCACGAACAACCAGCTCAGAAAGCTCTGCTAGGTCGTCCAGTTCATTGATTGCGCCAAGGTTGAATGCTGAAAGCGTACATAGTGCAATTTCGCCTTCGTCATCTTCTACGTTAGAAAGTGGCTTAGTAGGAAGCGCGATTTCTAGACATAGGTTCGATTGACGAACAGGTGCTACTTCAGAATCAAACGGGCTGTGTGTATTACAGTGGTCAACGTTCTGAATGTAGATACGACCAGTAGAAGCACGCTCTTGCATTAGCAGAGAGAAAAGCTCAACGGCTTTAACCGTTTCACGCTTCACTGAAGGATCGTTTTCGTACTTAACGTATAGCTCTTCAAAACGGTCTTGGTTTTCGAAGAACGCATCGTAAAGGCCAGGTACGTCTGAAGGTGAGAACAGGCTGATGTTGCCACCCTGAACTAGGCGAGAGTACATAAGCTTGTTCAGCTGTACGCCGTAATCCATGTGACGAACTCGGTTCTCTTCAACGCCGCGGTTGTTTTTCAGTACTAATAGAGACTGAACTTCACCGTGCCATAGTGGGTAGAATACCGTTGCTGCACCGCCACGAACACCACCTTGAGAACAACATTTTACTGCTGTTTGGAAGTATTTGTAGAAAGGGATACAGCCTGTGTGGAACGCTTCACCATTACGGATTTCAGAACCAAGCGCACGGATACGACCTGCGTTGATACCAATACCAGCACGTTGAGATACGTAACGAACAATTGAGCTTGCTGTCGCGTTGATTGAATCAAGGCTGTCACCACACTCGATCAGTACACAAGAACTGAATTGACGAGTAGGCGTACGTACACCAGACATGATCGGTGTAGGTAGAGAAATCTTAAACGTAGACGATGCGTCGTAAAAACGTTTGATGTAGTCAAGACGAGTCGATTTCGGGTATTTAGCGAATAGACACGCAGCAACTAAAATGTAAAGGAACTGAGCACTCTCGTAGATTTCTTTCGTTACACGGTTTTGCACGAAGTATTTACCTTCGAGCTGCTTAACCGCTGCGTAAGAGAAGTCTAAGTCACGTTTGTGGTCGATGTACTCGTCAAGCTCTTCGAATTCAGCTTTCGTGTAATCTTCCATAAGGTGGCTATCGTATTTACCCATATCAACCAGTTTTGCAACGTGGTCATACAGTGCAGGCGGCTCGTATTCGCCGTACGCTTTTTTACGTAGGTGGAATACAGACAGACGTGCTGCTAGATATTGGTAATCAGGAGTCTCTTCAGAGATTAAATCCGCTGCTGACTTGATGATAGTTTCATGAATGTCAGTAGTGGTGATGCCATCGTAAAACTGAATGTGAGCTTTCAATTCTACTTGTGATACAGAAACATTGTGCAAGCCTTCAGCTGCCCATGTAATCACGCGATGGATCTTCTCTAGATCGATCGTTTCTTTGCGCCCGTTACGCTTGGTAACAGTAAGTTGTTGGTTCATTCTGCTTAATTTCCCTAACAAAACTGAACAAGGCCGTGTTTTTGTGTATTTCTGTGTAATTTTTGTAAATTACGTTTCGGCTTTGTGATCTTGGTCTACCCATACATTGTAGTTCAAACACAACATATAGGGGTCATTTGTTTGTTGGGTTACAAGATAGTGCTACAACTGATATTTTTCAAGGTAAAGAAATGGGGTTGCTTGTGGATAAGTGGTGGATTGAAAAAAAACTGTAAGTGACCACTAACTGATGAGGTTATATGTGACTTGATTGTATAAAAGTCGGCTTTTAATGATGCTTTATTTTTGCACGCCCATAAAAAAAAATTCCTTGATCTTTGGCCAAAATGGGCGATTGATTTTAGGCGATTAAATTTAAATCGAGGTGGTCAAAATGGAAGCTAGCGCACGAAATTTAGACTGAAAAAAGTCGCAAAGTTATGGTAATTGCAACTCTTTTCATTCGTCTTTTTTACAAAAGGTTTTACGGTAGGGCTACCGATATTTTTTAGCCAAAGTTTTGCGTGTGGACGATGTAGTTTACGTCTACATTTGTGCCTAAACGATAAGTGTCCGTAAGAGGATTGTAGTGCAGCCCTGTAATCCCTAGTTCTTGCAGCGGAGTGTTATCGACCATCTTGATAAGTTCAGCAGGGCGAATGAACTTCTCGTGCTCATGAGTGCCCTCAGGAACAATCTTAAGTAGCTTTTCTGCACCAACAATAGCGAACAGGTAAGATTTGAAGTTACGGTTCAAGGTAGAGAAGAACACGTGACCACCCGGTTTCACTAATTTTGAACATGCACTAATCACAGATTGTGGATCAGGAACGTGCTCTAGCATTTCCATACATGTCACCACATCGTAAGTTTGTGGATTCTGTTCTGCATGGTCTTCGATGGTGCTCTGGATATAATCGAGCTTGATGCCAGTTTCCAATGCGTGAAGACGTGCCACTTCTAGCGGTTCTTTACCCATATCTAGGCCAATGACTACTGCGCCCTCAACAGCCATGCTTTCAGCCAAAATGCCGCCACCGCAGCCAACATCGAGGACTTTCTTACCAAATAAACCTTCGGTCTTTTCTAGCACGTAATTTAGGCGCAGTGGGTTGATTTGATGTAGAGGCTTAAACTCGCCTTCCAGATCCCACCAGCGCGACGCCATGTCTTCGAATTTTTTGATTTCTGCTGGGTCTACGTTCTGTGATTTAGTCATAATCGGCATTTCCAAGTTAAATAATGCATCCATGAAATTGCAGGCATTATAACTTGCCTTTTCGCTCTGACCAGAAGATCTACAATTTTGCTAGTTTATTGGATGTAAAGTGACCATGTTTCAGCAAGATATGATGCGGAGGTGCAATTTCTCATCAATTGATTGGCTACAAGGGTCACAAGATGGTAAAAGGAGAGGGAAAGTGATGCCTCCGTAGGTAAATTTGTGTTATATTTTTCGGTCTTATACGTATTCAAAAATACGATCTGACTATAGAGGGAAAATGGCTCTATGAGCGATCTAGCGAAAGAGATCACGCCCGTAAATATTGAAGATGAGCTTAGAGGTTCATACCTAGACTACGCGATGTCCGTCATCGTTGGTCGTGCCCTTCCAGATGTGCGTGATGGCCTAAAACCTGTACACCGCCGCGTTTTGTTCGCGATGAATGTACTAGGTAATGATTGGAACAAACCATATAAAAAGTCTGCTCGTGTAGTAGGTGATGTAATCGGTAAATACCACCCACATGGTGATAGTGCTGTATACGATACTATTGTTCGTATGGCGCAACCGTTCTCACTGCGTTACATGCTAGTTGATGGCCAAGGTAACTTTGGTTCTATCGATGGCGACTCCGCGGCTGCAATGCGTTATACCGAAGTTCGTATGGCGAAAATTGCTCACGAGCTCCTGGCTGACCTTGATAAGGAAACTGTGGATTACGTACCGAACTACGATGGTACAGAACAAATTCCAGCAGTACTTCCTACAAAAATTCCTAACCTATTGGTAAACGGTGCTTCTGGTATCGCAGTAGGTATGGCTACCAACATCCCACCACATAACCTTGGTGAAGTTGTTGATGGCTGTTTAGCATTTATCAATAATGAAGATATCACTATTGATGAGCTAATGGACTATATCCCTGGTCCTGACTTCCCAACAGCAGCACTTATCAGTGGTCGTAAAGGCATCGTAGATGCTTACAAGACTGGCCGCGGTAAGGTTTACATGCGTTCAAAAGCGGATATCGAAGTAGAGAAGAATGGTAAAGAAACCATTATCGTTACTGAGATCCCTTACCAAGTAAACAAAGCTCGTTTGATCGAGAAGATTGCTGAACTGGTTAAAGATAAGAAAGTAGAAGGCATCAGTGCACTGCGTGACGAGTCTGATAAAGACGGTATGCGTATTGTTATTGAATGTAAGCGTGATGCAGTAGGCGAAGTGGTTCTTAACAACCTATACGCTCAAACTCAACTGCAAACGACTTTCGGTATCAACATGGTTGCGTTGAATAACGGTCAACCACAGTTGTTCAACATCAAAGACATGCTTAAGTGCTTCGTAGACCACCGTCGCGAAGTTGTGACTCGTCGTACTATCTTCGAATTGAAGAAAGCACGCGACCGTGCACACATCCTTGAAGCATTGTCTCTAGCACTTGCTAACATTGATGAAATCATTGAACTGATCAAGAGCGCGCCAACACCAGCAGAAGCTAAAGTTGGTTTAGTGTCTCGTGGTTGGGATCTTGGTAACGTTGCTTCAATGCTTGAGCGTGCAGGTACTGATGCGGCTCGTCCTGATTGGTTGGAAGACCAATACGGCATCCGCGATGGTCAATACTTCCTAACGGAAACACAAGCACAAGCAATTCTAGAACTTCGTCTTCACCGCCTAACTGGCCTAGAGCACGAGAAGATTCTAGACGAGTACAAAGCCCTTCTAGAAGAAATCGCTGAGCTAATGCACATTCTTGCAAGCACTGAGCGTTTGATGGAAGTTATCCGTGAAGAACTTGAAGCAGTACGTGAAATCTATGGCGACGAGCGTCGTACAGAAATCACAGCGGCAGTTCATGACATCGACATGGAAGAGCTGATTGCTCAAGAAGACGTTGTAGTAACGCTTTCTAACGCAGGTTACGTTAAGTACCAAATCCTAAGCGACTACGAAGCTCAGCGTCGTGGTGGTAAAGGTAAGAGTGCAACTAAGATGAAAGATGAGGATTACATTGAGCGTCTGCTTGTTGCTAATACTCACGATAACATCCTATGTTTCTCTACTCGTGGTAAGACATACCGTCTGAAAGTTTACCAACTGCCATTAGCAAGTCGTACTGCTCGTGGTAAGCCTATCGTTAACATTCTTCCTCTAGAAGAAGGTGAGCGTATCACGGCTATCCTGCCTGTTTCTGAGTTCTCTAACGAGAAATTCATCTTCATGGCAACGGGTGACGGTACTGTTAAGAAGACATCACTGGATCAGTTCGCAAACGTACGTGCTAACGGCCTAATTGCAGTTAACCTACGTGACGATGATTCACTGATTGGCGTTGACATCACTAACGGTGATAGCGACATCATGCTGTTCTCTAAATCGGGCAAAGTTGTTCGCTTTAACGAGGACAAAGTACGTGCAATGGGCCGCACTGCCTCTGGTGTTCGTGGTATGAAGCTTCCAGAAGACGATCAAGTAGTATCGTTGATTGTTCCTTCTAACGAAGGCGATATCCTAACTGTGACTCAAAACGGTTACGGTAAGCGTACTGAACTAGCTGAATACCCAACGAAAGGCCGTGCAACGCAAGGTGTGGTTTCTATCAAAGTCTCTGAACGTAATGGCCCAGTTGTTGGCGCTGTTCAAGTTGAAGAAGGCGACGAAATGATGATGATCACCGACGCAGGTACGCTAGTACGTACTCGCGTTGCGGAAGTGAGCCAAGTTGGTCGTAACACTCAAGGTGTAACACTGATTCGTACTTCTGACGACGAGAATGTTGTAGGTCTACAACGTATCGACGAAGTAGAAGAAGCTGAGGTTGTTGAAGGCGAAGCTGAAGTAGCAAACGCTGAAGCAGCAGTCGTTTCTGAATCAAGTGAAGAGCAAGCATCAGACGCTTCTGATAGCGAGCAAGACACTGAGTAATCTTTCACTTCTATAAATAGAAGTTGAGACAAAAAGCCGAGCCATTGTGCTCGGTTTTTTATTACCTAAAATTTGGCTGTGACTTGTGTAAAAGCCAATAGCTAAACCTCGATCAATATTGTTTTAGTGAGAAAAAGGTACAGTAAAGCGTCAATGAAAGGAGAGTGGAATGGATATCTGGTTACTGATTGCTTTGCTGCTAATGAGCCTATTTCTAGTGGCAATCGTGATCGCATCAAACAGAAAGACCAGTCATCTGAAAAGCAACCTCCTTATTTCATGTGTGGCGATATTAGTCAGCATTCTGGTTTGGTCTCAGATGAAACAAGAAGCCCCTCAACTTACTTCAAGTGACGACAGCAGCTATACAACAACAGATTTCCAAAATGAACTTCAGCAGAGCTTGGAGCAAGACCCTAATCAATCAGACCTTTGGTTTAAGCTTGGTGGTGTTTATATGCAGAAAGGGGAGTTTGATGCTGCATTTACCTGTTACGACTATGCGATTCGTTTAGACCCACAGGCGCCTTCAGGGCTTTATGCAGCTAAAGCGAGCGCCTTGTATTACCTAAGTTCACAGGCGATGAGTGATGATGTGAAAGTGCTCTTAAATCAATCCATGGAGCTTGATCCCAACGATCGTACGGCATTGATGTTGATAGCGACCGATCACTTCATCAGTATGCGCTACCAACAAGCGATCGATGCTTGGACTCAAATTCTCGATTCTAACCAGAAAGGCATTGATCGTGTCTCTATCATCCATTCGATCAACCAAGCTAAGCAAATGATCCGTTAAACGGGCACTATCTGTAATTTCGAGATTATTTGCTTTCTTGCATCTCAATTAAACCGCCAGCGTTGTGGATCTGTGTAAACCCTTGAGCTTGTAAGAATTGATAGGCTTGTCCTGAGCGATTACCACTGCGGCAATACAACACGATCGGTTGGTCTTTATCTATCTTAGCGAAGTGAGTAGCCACTTCAGAAAGAGGGTAGTTGATGGCGTTGTCTAGATGCCCTTGTTCGAACTCTGCAGCTGTTCTGACATCAACCACTAATGCGCCTTTCTCTATTAATTCCCACCCAGTCTCAGCACGCTCAGAAGCGTAAACGCCTGAACTGAGTAGTGCGATACATAATGTTGAAAGTGAAAGTAAGGTTTTCATTGTCTATTCCTTGAATTGGCGAGTGGATTGGGGAGGAGATATTGATGTGTATTGCCCCAAACCTAAAAAACCAGCCACACCATAATAGTGTGACTGGTTTTTACCTAATGGTCTAATTGAAGAAACTAGTATTCGTAGTTGGCTTCACGCTTTTCAGCTTGCTCTTCCCATTTAGGAACAACCGTGTCTAAGAAGTGTTGTTTCTCAGCGTTCATCTTATCCATGTCCATTCCAAGCGCTTTTTGAGCCGCTTCTTTGGTCGAAATATCTGGAATCTCGATTGGATCAGTGATGCCTTTCTTCGCCAGTAGACGAACAATCTTAGTTCGAGCATCGGCTGCGCGGTCAACGGCAGTACCTAGTACTTCTAGAGCGATTTCAGGGGCGTGCATATGAACACCATGAGATGCAATAGCGTAGTCCCAGCGCCATTGAGCATGACGAATATCCAGTAGGATAGGTTCCATCTCTTGCTCGGTCGCACCCGCTTCCCATGCTGCGCCAGCTTCAAAGTGAGCGGCTACGATTTGTTTCTCAGCAGTCAGCTTCATGTTCAGCACTTGCGCTTTACGGCTTGAAACGATGTTAAGCATGGTCTCTTTAGATTGAGTGTGACAGTTTGCACAGGTATCTTCGAAGCGGTCGAATGGGTTACCCACTTTATGGTCGGTATAAACGGTGCCATCTTCTTTGGTCACTTTCGGCATATGACAGTCAGCACAAACGACTTTGTTCTTACCGTGGATGCCTTCGCGCCATGTTTCGAAGCCTGGGTGCTGTGCTTTCAGCATTGGCGCTTTAGATACTTTGTGCGTCCAATCTTTAAAGCCGATTCCATCGTAATACTCTTCCATTTGCTCAACACGAGTCCCTTTGTCCCAAGGGAACTTCACGCCTTTAGTTGGCCCTGTGAAGTAGTATTCCACGTGGCACTGAGCACAAACAGAAGCTTGTTGGTCTAAACGGCTTTGCTCATCAAACTTTTTACCAATCGCTTCAAATGCACGTTCAACATAAGGGCGTGTCACCTTCAGTGCTGGCTCACCATTTTTAAAGCCTTCGCTTTGGGTATCGTGACAACCTGCACAGCCAATAGGATTCACAATCTCGTTGCCAAGACGTGCCCATTTACCTTCAAAATAACCGTCTTCACCACGCTCTTCGATAACACGTGCTACATCTGGGCTTTTACAACTCCAACACGCCATTGGCATAGGGCCTGAGCTTTCGTCCGTTGGGCCGCCAGTACGAAGCGTTTGTCGTACATCGTCAATCGCATAAAAGTGACCACGTGCCTTGTTGTAATCTTTTGCGAAGCCGTAGCCAGCCCACATGATAACCATGTTTGGATCTTCTTTTAGTGCGTCTTCAATGGCTTCGCTTTCTGAAGTTTGTCTCCATGAATGATATTGATCTGGGTGGTTTTGCTCGAACTGGTCGTTACGAGGATCACCAATTTCTTTTTGTTCAGACGCAGCAAAACTGGTCGCGCTTGCTAGTGATGCGCTAACCATTAATAGTGCTGTGACGGAATTACGTATCCAGTGCTTTTTCACAGTGATATCTCCAATATACTGATTTTTATACCAAGCGTTGTGAGTTTGCTATTCAAATTAAGAACTGGAGAATTGCTGTTTATATTAATTCATAAATAAACACATTTTGTTACGTGTCGGAAGTTTGCTTGTTTTAGATCAATTAATGGCAGTGACTTTAATCACGTTGAAGTTTATATAACCCTAAAGGGGTATATGTTAGCTTGTGGGGAAGAATCTAAGTGATAATTATTATCAAATATAACAAGCAATTACCTAAATTGACCATGATATAAATAGGGTGATTGCGTTCGCAGATTAACCTATCGAAATTTCGTTTTACCTAATTAGAGGTATATTCTAACTATAGAAAGCGTTGTGGCTTATCCAAAATAAGAATTGATATCATTTAAACGGTAATAATATCGTTTAAGGGTACTTTTGTTTAACCGGAATATTATTTAGTTGAGAGTTAAATAATGCCGGTATAAGGAAAGGATAAAATGGGCAATATTAAATTGGCCATAGTCATAATGCTTAAATCCCTTCTAGCATTCTGCCTCTATGGTTATTCCATTCATGCTGTTGCTGAGCCTGCTGTTACGCCAGTAGGAGAGTCAACAAGACATGAAGTCGAATTAATACGTGACAAAGATTACAAGTGTGTCCAATGCCATAAAGATTCTAAAGAAACGGTATTTGGTTCACATGGTGAGAGTGCGCACGCTTTGCTTGGCCGTGAAGTGAATTGCACAGATTGTCATAGTTCTATTGGCCCCGATCACCGTGATGGTGCACCTGAGGTGGTGAAGTATCGCGCGGCTCAATCACAACCCGGAACCGAAAAGGTTTTCCTCGATCCTAGCTTAATCCTAGATGCCAACAGCCAATGTATAGATTGTCATAAGCCTGATGATCTGCGCGAAGCGAGTTGGACTCATGACGTACACGCACAAAACTTAACGTGTTCAAACTGTCACGATGTGCATGCGAGTGAAGCGAAGGTGCTTGGCTTAGATAAAAAGCAAACCATCAAGCTGTGTGTGGATTGCCATTCAGACTTCAACCAGAAGAAAGAAGGGGAGTAATCTATGAGCTGCTCAAGAAGAAACTTTTTAGCTGGCGCGGGTGCCGTTATTTTCACAACTGGTGTTGCAGGTACTGCAGCGGTTACAAGCCGCAAAACGTTGGCTAATGTTCAGGAAGATGGCACCAAGCGTTACGGAATGGTTCATGACGAAACCGCTTGTATTGGCTGTACTGCTTGTACTGAGGCGTGTCGTGAAGTAAACAAAGTGCCTGAAGGCGTATCGCGCTTAGAAATCATAAAGAGCGAACCTCAAGGTGAATATCCAAATGTTGATTACCGTTTCACTCGTAACTCTTGTCAACATTGTGATAATGCACCTTGTGTGATGGTTTGCCCAACAGGCGCCGCCTATAAAGATGAGAAGACAGGAATTGTTGATGTACATAAAGAGAAGTGTGTCGGCTGTGGTTATTGCCTGCTAGCTTGTCCATATCAAGTGCGCTTCTTCCATCCTAAGAATAAGTCGGCCGACAAATGTAACTTCTGCCGCGATACCAATCTTGCGCAAGGTAAATTACCTGCTTGTGTTGAATCTTGCCCTACCAATGCGCTGATATTTGGCGACTTAAATGACCCTAAGAGCGAGATAAACCAGGTACTTAAATCTGAAGTGGTTTACAGAGATAAGGCTTATCTAGGTACTCAGCCAAAACTCTATAAAGTGCCACACCAAAAAGGGGAGATTTGATTATGAGTGCATGGGATACAGCGTTTCAATCAGGTACCGTGGTTTGGGACTGGATCATTGCTATCTATCTGTTTTTGGCGGGTATGTCAGCGGGTGCAGTGATGATCTCCATTTACCTAAAACGTAAGGTCATTGAAGGCGATCCTGCTCATAATGGTGTGTTAAAGGCGACCGCTTTTCTTGCGCCATTTGGGATCATTTCAGGCCTACTTATCTTGGTTTTCCACCTGACAAATCCGTTATCCTTTTGGAAGATCATGATCTTTTATAATCCGACGTCAGTGATGTCGATGGGTGTGATCTTATTCCAAGTGTATATGGTGATCCTATTTGTTTGGATCGGCATTATATTCCGAAATCAGATTGCCGTATTCTTGAGTGATCAAGTATGGTTAAAAGGACGACTCGATTTCGTCAGTAACTGGATTGGCAAATTAGAAGTGTTTGAGAATGCTTTGGAAATATTCTTAGCTGTGCTTGCGCTATTACTTGCGGCTTACACTGGCTTCTTACTCTCTGCGCTAAATACCTTCCCAATGCTGAATAACCCAGTGTTGCCGATATTGTTCTTATTCTCGAGTTTATCCTCGGGAGCGGCGGCATGTATTTTATTTGGTGTGTTGGTCTTTAAGGAGTCTCCGCATAGTGCGAGTATTTCTTGGATCCACGGCTTCGAACGTCCTGTTGTTATGTTTGAACTGTTTGTCCTTGTTACTTTCTTCACTGGGTTGATATTTGCTGGTGGTCAAAGTGAGCAGGCAGTATGGAACGCGATTGGCGGTGGTTTCTGGGCAAGTTGGTTCTGGTATGGCGTAATTGGTGTGGGTATGGTTTTACCCTTGTTGCTTAACGCCGTGACACCAGCATCGGTTCGCCATAGTACTGTGTATATTTTCTCTGTTACTTCATTGAGTCTGATGGGCGTATTAATGCTAAGAACGTTTGTCCTTTATGCAGGACAATTAACGTTAGCTTAATTTCGCTCAAGGTTATAAGTGAGTGGATGTTGGATACTAAACATCTGCTCACTAAATTTCTTTTCGCTGAGTAGCAATAGCTAGTTGAGTTACATCAGCTAGTTGAGCAATCAATGCCAATAATGGTTTAACTTGGTTCTGCTTAGGTAGAGCCTGATTGAGGTGATATGGTCGGTTCTTTGGGGCTGTTTAGTTTAATTTTGGTCGCTGTTCTCAGCAGCATTATCGCTGTGTATTCGATGTATCAAATGCTAACTAAACAAGCACAAAATGTGGCTTTAATTCGCAGTTTCTCCCTCTCTAGCGCTTTGTTTTCCATTGGCGCTATCGTTTTACTTGGCTATGCCTTTGTAGGTGACGACTTTTCCATCCTCTATGTTGCAGAACACTCCAATACTCAATTACCCACCTTCTTCAAAATGGCCGCTGTGTGGGCTGGACATGAAGGCTCATTGCTATTTTGGGTCTTAACCATTAGCTGTTGGTCGGGTGTGATTGCCCTACAAAAGCAATATTCTTCTGAGTATCAGAGCCGCGTATTGTGGGTGATGAATGTGTTACTCGCGATATTTGCATGGTTTACCTTATTTGCTTCGAACCCATTTGAACTGAATTCGACCTTGCCACTTGAAGGGCGTGACCTTAACCCAATGCTGCAAGACGTTGGTTTGATATTCCATCCGCCTCTGTTGTATTTGGGTTATGTTGGTTTCTCTGTGGTCTTGGCATTTGCTGTGGCCGCTTTGCTGGTGGATCCGATTGAGTTCGATTGGGTCGCTCATTGTCGCAGTTGTTGTTTGGTCGCTTGGATCTTTTTAACCGCAGGGATCATTCTTGGTTCTTGGTGGGCATACTACGAGTTAGGGTGGGGTGGTTGGTGGTTCTGGGACCCGGTAGAAAATGCCAGCCTATTACCTTGGCTAACATCAACCGCTCTATTGCACAGTTTGGGTGTTGCTAAAGGCAAGCAACAGTTGCTGAAGTGGTCACTTAGCCTTGCTTTCATTACGTTTTGTTTAAGTATCCTCGGTACTTTTATTGTTCGATCTGGCGTCCTCACTTCCGTTCATGCTTTTGCTGTTGACCCAACCAAAGGCATCGCGCTGTTGCTGATACTGGTTTTGGTGTTAGTGAGTTCGTTTTCTCTTCTTATTGTTCGTGGTGAATCTTTCGAGTCGAATCCAATCACTAGCTTTGCGAGTAAAAGTTTTTTGAGTTTAGTGGCGGTACTTATATTTGTACTGGGTACGGCGGTGGTGGTGTTTGGTACCTTCTACCCAATGGTTTTTGAATTACTTGGCCTTGGAAATATCTCTGTGGGCGCACCTTACTTTAATCTTCTTATTGCGCCATTGGCTCTGCTTGCGATGGGAGTGATAGGGTTAGCGCCATTGCTCAGTATCAAACCTCAAGCGTCGAAAGGTGTGATTGGAATTATTGCCTTATTGTCTCTCTGTCTTGGCTTTGTAACTTATGTTTTGCAAGTTGAAGCGATCCAAGTGATGGTGCTAATGACATGGTCACTTGCGTTTTGGGTAGCCCTGACTCATGTTTACGGCTTAGCGGTAACGCGCAACTCTAAGTTTCAACGCAAAGTATGGGTGATGACGTTGGCGCATGTGGGTGTCGCAGTATTAGCGATAGGTGCCGCGATGAACAGTTACCATTCATTTGAGCGAAGTTACAAATTGAGCCCAGGTGAAGAGGTTGAGTTTATGGGCTGGACGCTCTCTCATCGTGATACCGAGCTCTATGTCGCCTCCAACTTTACTGCAGAAAAAGCGATACTCGAATTAGATGCTAGCGAGCAAAGCTTTTCCATCGCGCCAGAAAGAAGACACTACCAAGTTCGTGTTATGAACATGAGTGAGCCTGCAATGAAGTGGTTCTGGCATGGCGATGTTTATATCACCATGGGCGAGAAAGTCGATTCCACCGCTTACGCATTTCGTGTTCAGTATAAGGCGTATGCGCGCTGGATCTGGTTTGGTGGGCTGTTCTCCATTATCGGCGCTTTGCTCTCATTGACTCATCGTAAAAAGAAAACCGTTAAGGCGTCACAGTATGCATAACAGCGTTCGTAACAAGCTAATTACTCTAATTGCCTTAGCATTGATTGTGGTGCTGGGATTTGTCTTTGCGCTTGATAATAAGCAGCAATCGACCATGGTGTCTGAACAACAAAGGGCATTTCCAGAATTTACATCGAGTGCGTTAGTGAATAGTGAAGGCGTCAGTGGTCAGCAGAAAGTTACGCTTACTGATGTCACGCAGCACCCTTATCAACTGGTTAATGTATGGGCATCTTGGTGCGGGATATGTAAAACCGAACATTCATTTTTGCTTCAACTTCACGATAAAGGCATTCCCATCGTTGGGCTCAATTATCGAGATAACTCTGGGGCTGCGATTAACGTGTTATCGAACGATGGCAACCCGTACTTAACCGTGATCAGTGACCCTCAAGGCAAGTTAGCGTTAGAGTTGGGCGTAATCGGCACACCTGAAACGTATTTGGTTGATGCCAATGGCCAGATCATTAAGAAGCTATTGGGCGTTATTAATGAAACGGTATGGAAAGATGAGCTTGCGATGTATTTTGATGGTGTGAATGGATGATGAAGTCTCTAATACAAACGTTGTTTATGCTGTCAGCGCTTTTAGTGATTAGCCTTCCGACTATGGCTGAAGATCTTTTTACTGCCAGTAATAAAGATACGAGTATTCAAGTTGAACTGTTTGAGTTTGATAATCCAGAACAACAGCAACGTGCTATCAGCTTGGCGAAAACGTTACGCTGCCCACAATGTCAAAACCAAAATCTGATTGAATCCAACTCACCAATAGCAAAAGACTTACGTCTTGTTGTGTTCAATATGGTGAAAGCAGGGAAGAGTAATAGTGAAATTACTCAATATATGACGGAAAGATTTGGTGAGTTTGTACTTTATAAACCGGCAATGACGGCTTCAAATCTATTACTTTGGTTGCTACCGAGCCTATTACTTCTCTTATTTATATATTTATCAGTAAAAAGTGTTAGGAAGAGCTCATAAAAATTGTGTATTACTGTTTACCAACTGACCTGTATTTTGTAACATTAACCGATTATAAAGGCTAAGCACTGCTATATAAGGATGTACCTGTGGATAACGTAATCTCAAATTTAAAGAAAGAGTTCCATACTCATGTCCAGTCAGATAAATGGGCAGAGAGATACAGTGCTAAGTCGAGCATTTCTACGCTTACGCAAGAAGAGCTAACCGAATTAGAGAATGCTTGGGTGCAACTTGTCATCTGGAAGCAAACTCAAGTAAGTTGAGCGTTCTGTAAAAAAGTGTAGTTTTAGCCGCAACTGTTTAATTTATAACCCCATGTTGGTCATCCCAATGTGGGGTTTTTTCTTACTTGAAAAATAATTGTTATATTATAACAATTTGTACAAGGTCGACCTTGAAAAAAATTGTTAACAGCCTCATAGTGTCTATCATTAGATAGTTAGCTACAAAATATTGCCTAGACATATAATGTAGTGTTGTTAAATACATCGAATTTTCAAGTGAGTATAGCTATGGCGGAAGTGCGTGCCAGAATAGATTTCAAAGTAGGGGTAACAAGCAGTATTGATGCTGAACTTCTGTCTTTTCATGGATTGAAAACAGATAAAGAGCATGTTGCTGTGATATTTAAATCAGCAGACAAGACACAAGACATACCTCTTGTTCGTATGCACTCTGAGTGCCTGACTGGTGATGTTTTCCATTCCTCTCGCTGTGACTGTGGTGAGCAGCTAGACGAAACCATTAGAATTATGGGTGAGACGGGGGGAGTGATTCTTTACTTACGCCAAGAAGGTCGTGGTATTGGTTTATACAATAAAATCGATGCATACCGCCTGCAAAGCGAAGGCATGAACACCTATGAAGCCAACAACCACCTAGGTTTTGGCGATGACCTACGCGATTTTACTGAAGCTGCTGAAATGCTACGCGCCTTAGGTACTACAAAAATCCGCTTAGTCACCAACAACCCTAAGAAGATCAATGAGCTAAAATCTTTTGGTATTGAGATTGAAGAAGTGGTGAATACCTCTGCTCATATCAAATCGGGTAATGAAAGCTACCTGAAGGCAAAAGTCTCACACGGTAAGCATAATCTGGATATCTGATTAGCCTCTTTGTTACGCTTAACATAAAAATGTTTAAAGACCTCACATATGTGAGGTTTTTTTGTATTTATCTTGCAATAAAATTGTAAGTTTGTATTATTTCAATCCGTAGTGCAAATGATAATGGTTTGCACTATTACTACGAATAATAATTTAAAGCTCAACAAGGATGCTTCATGACCATTAAATCTTTAGTGACAAAAGCCGTAACTTCGTCACTCATTTTTGCCTCTGCTTCTTCTTTCGCAGCAGTAACTCAAGATCAAGTTGTAGAACATTACGCAGATATTGCGCATGCAGTGTTTGCAGATTCAGTAATTACAGCAAAAGCGTTGAACTCTTCTATTGATACCTTCTTAGGTTCTCCTTCTGCTGGCAACTTCGAACAAGTAAAACAAGCTTGGCTTGAGTCTCGCGTACCATACCAACAGTCAGAAGTTTTCCGCTTCGGCAACGCTGTTGTTGATGATTGGGAAGGCCAACTGAACGCATGGCCACTAGATGAAGGCCTGATTGATTATGTTTCGACTGATTACCAATATGAACTTGGTAACGAAGGCGCTAGCGCAAACATCGTGGCTAACAAGACTTTCCAAATTGGTCAGACTACCGTTGATGCAACCAACATCACCCCTGAGCTAATCGCAGACTTGAACGAGATCGGTGGTTCTGAAGCGAACGTAGCGTCTGGCTACCACGCAATTGAATTCCTACTTTGGGGCCAAGATTTAAACGGTACAAACAGCGGTGCAGGTGAGCGTGCTTACACTGATTTCGTTGTTGGCGCTGAGTGTACTAACGGCAACTGTGACCGTCGTGGCGCATACCTAAAAGCATCTGCTGAGCTACTTATCCAAGACCTAGAATGGATGGAAAAGCAGTGGGCTGAAGGCGAGAAAGGCAACTACCGTCAAGAGCTTCTTTCAGAATCTAGCGAGAATGGTCTTCGTAAAATGCTGTTTGGCATGGGTTCACTGTCTCTAGGTGAGCTAGCGGGTGAGCGTATGAAGGTGGCTTTAGAAGCTAACTCTACTGAAGATGAGCACGATTGTTTCTCTGATAACACGCACAACTCTCACTACTACAACGAGCAAGGCATCTACAACGTTTACACGGGTCTATACAAGCGTGAAGACGGTACTCTGCTTTCCGGCCCAAGCCTGTTCGACCTAGTAGAGCAAAAAGATGAGCAAGCTGCGAAAGAGATTCAAAAGCAGTTTGACCTAGCACGTGCACAAGTAGGCGAATTAGTAACGTCTGCAGAGAAAAACAACCAGCACTTCGATCAGCTAATCGCTGCTGACAACGCTGCGGGTAATGCACTAGTAAACAAAACAATTGTTGCGCTAGTGTCTCAAACAGCGGCTATTGAGCGTGCTGCGGGTGTGATTGGCATTGATAGCCTAAACCCAGACACAGCGGATCACGAGTTCTAAGAACCCGAGCCGACACAAATGTAAGGGCTCTGATTGAGCCCTTAATTGTTTGATCCTCAAGAAAGCCACACCCACATAAAAACTAAAATCAAAAACACAGCAAGGCAATGTATGAAGTCGTATCTCTCAGCCTCACTATTAACCGCACTGTTTTTCGTATCTCCATTACACGCTCATGAAACCTACTCTGGCGGCAAAACGACCGTGAAGAAAGAAGGAGCGAACGCTTTTTCCCTTCCCGCAGCCAATCTACCAATGAGTAAGCGCTTGGATTTCAGCGTAGGTAATAGCTTCTTTAGAAACCCTTGGGTTCCTGCACCGTCATCAACCGATGCTCGTGATGGGTTAGGACCACTATTTAATACTAACGGCTGTCAAAACTGCCACATCAAAGATGGTCGTGGCCACGCGCCAGAAGAAGGAGATGAGAACGCAGTATCCATGTTGGTTCGTTTAAGCATTCCGGCTGAAACGCCTGAGCAGCGACAAGCCTTCATTCGAGATGGTGGAATTCCAGAGCCGACGTACGGCGGTCAGCTACAAGATTTTGCGCTTCAAGGTGTAAAACCAGAGGGCAAAGTGAGCATTAGCTACACGGATGTTCCTGTTGAATTCAAAGACGGCACCGTCGTTACTCTGCGTAAACCCACTTTAAATATTACTGAACTTGCTTTCGGCGAGATGCATCCTAAGACCGAGTTTTCAGCTCGAGTGGCGCCGCCAATGATCGGCCTAGGTCTGCTTGAGAGCATCCCACAAGAAACGATTCTTGGCTTCGCGAAGCAACAAGCTGCGGACAGCCAAGGCGTAACAGGCAAAGCCAATTATGTTCTTGATGTTCAAACTAACGAAATGGCGTTGGGTCGATTTGGTTGGAAAGCCGGACAGCCAAACCTAATGCAACAAAATGCTGCAGCATTTAACGGCGATTTGGGCTTAACAAGCAGTTTGTTCCCGAACGAAAACTGCACATCAGCTCAATCAACCTGTGATGATTTTCCAAATGGTGGTGAACCTGAAGTCAGCGATAATATCCTAGATTTTGTTGAGTTCTATTCGCAGCATTTGGCGGTTCCAATTCGTCGCAACGTTGATAAGCCTGCGGTTGTTCAAGGTAAAAAACTGTTTAAAGCTATTGGTTGCCAAAGTTGCCACCAAGCTGAAATTCGCACAGCAGAACGTGAAGGCTTACCTGCGTTGTCTAAACAGCTAATCAGCCCATATACCGATATGTTACTGCACGATATGGGAGAAGGCTTAGCCGACAATCGCCCAGAGTATCTAGCCAATGGTCAAGAGTGGCGTACCACACCACTTTGGGGATTAGGTTATACCAAAGAAGTGAACGGTCATACGTTCTTACTTCATGACGGTCGCGCAAGAAACGTTATGGAAGCGGTACTTTGGCATGGTGGTGAAGCAGAAATGGCAAAACAAAAAGTATTAGCTTTGAGTAGCAGTGAACGCGAAGCACTACTAGCGTTTTTGGACTCATTATAGGCTGTCTTGAATTCAGTTAAGCCAACGGCTTAGTTACTTAAGAAAACCGCTAACAAAAGACTGACTACCGCTGAACTTGTAGGGATACGAGGCCAGCGGTCGTTTCATATTTATTGAACTCATATAATTAAAAGAAAAACTAGGAAGTAAGGTAACAGCATGGCACATAAATTTTTGTTAATGCCCTTGTCGGTATTAATCATGGCAGGCTGCCAGTCATCGGGTGAGCAAACGGCTTCATCTGAGGTTAACGGTGTCTCTTATCAAGCAGACACGACTGCTCATATCAGCCGTAGCGTGTATCAACAAGAGTTTGATTCAGCCGTGCTATTCGCTAAGCAAGCCGGTGAGCTGGAAGTCTTGATGCAGGGTTACTGTGAAACCAACAATATTGAGCTGGATGCGTTGGAAAATCAGTGGCAGCTCACCATGAACAGCTGGATGGCACTGCAAGGACAAGAAAGAGGCCCAACAGCGGCATTGGAACAGAGCTGGAATGTTCAGTTTTGGCCAGACAAAAAGAACACGACGGGTCTTAAGATGCGTCAGCTAACTCAGCAGAACAAAGCTTGGACTCAAGACGAAATCGCGCAGCAGAGTGTGACCGTTCAAGGGCTAGGTGCGTTGGAATGGTCGCTTTATGACGAGCAATCTCCATTGCTTCAAGACAAAGCTTCAGGTTGTCTATCTTCACAAGCTATCGCACAAAACCTGGCGATGAAATCGGCCTCTATTGCTGAAGCTTGGCAGGTTAACCCGTGGTTAGCACTGGACGAGATGCGTTGGGAATCGGAGTACATCGCTTTGTTGACCAATCAACTTGATTACAGCATGAAAAAACTGAGTCGTCCGATGGCTAAAATTGGTCATCCACGCCCTTACTTCTCGGAATCATGGCGCGCTCAAACCTCAATGACTCAGCTGAAATCGAACGTAGCGGCGCTAGAGAAATTGTACTTAGCAGATGGTAATGGTCTTGATGGTTTATTGAGAGAAAAGGGCTTAAATGACCTTGCCGATCGTGTAGCTGCCCAGTTCACGCTAACCTTAGATACTTGGCCTACAGACTCTAGCTTGTTTACTCTATTACAGAGCAAAGAGGGCTACCGAGAGGTGCTGACTCAATACAACAAACTAGAACGTTTGAAGTACCTGATTCATGAAGAAGTAGCGATAGAGCTTGGTGTGGTAATAGGATTTAATGCTACCGATGGTGACTAATACTACGCGAAGAACGCTACTCAAGGCTGCACTGGGTTGTGCAGCTGTTCCATTGTTGCCGTTTGGCTGCGCTAGTCGCTCTGGTGCTGTGAGCTCATCTAGTGAGCCTCAATTAATCGGTTGTGCGCTGAATGGTCGTGGTCAATATTCTGCAGTTGTGGCTGACGAATTTGGCATGCCACTGAGCCAACTTCCCATCCCCAATCGTGGCCATGGCGTCGCGATTTGCCCAACCTCATCGCATGCGGTGGTTTTTGCTCGTCGTCCTGGTGACTATTTTATGGTGTTTGACTATAAAAACGGTCAGCAGATCAAAATGGTCGTCAAAGGTAACAACCGCCACTTCTATGGTCATGGGGTTTACTCATTAGATGGCAAGTTACTGTATGCCACCGAAGGGAAAACGGACACCAGCCAAGGCGTGATTGGCGTTTACGATGTCGCGCAAGGCTATCGTAAGGTCGAAGAGTTCACTGGTTTCGGTATCGGCCCACATGAAGTGATCATCATGCCGGATGGTAATCTCGCGATCGGCGTTGGTGGCGTTCATACTGATGGTAGAACACCGAAAAACCTCGATTCGATGCTGCCGAGCTTGAGTTATGTTTCTCCTGAAGGTGTGTTACTTGATCAGGTTGAATTGTTGGATAAGAAGCTGAGCATTCGACATTTAGCCCATGATGGTGCTGAAACGGTACTTTGTGGCCAGCAATATCGTGGTGAACCAGATGAGTATCCTTCGCTATTGGCGATGCATACTAAAGGCGGCCAGTTTGAATCACTGAACGCAGAGCCTGAGCAATGGGCAAGGTTCAATCACTATATCGCCAGTATTGCGGCGTCAGACGATTGGATTATTGCGACTTCGCCAAGAGGCAATTGCTACGGTATTTGGTCGAAAGAGACCAAAGAATTAGTAGAACTGTCTGCATTATCTGACGCTTCTGGTGCTGTGCTGTGCTGTTTGATGGTGAGTTTCGATTAAGCTCTGGGGCGGGCAGTGTGGTTAGCCAGCGCAAGCCTTATGAGAAATCAACTCAGCAATCATCGGTCCAGTGGGATAATCACTGGAGTGCAATTTGATTCATAAATCCCTTAAAAAATAACATGCTTACTCCCGTTTCTTTGCCATACTTATGGAATTGTTGGTGACGGAGTTAAGCATGTTAGCAAAATACTTCTGTGGATTATTGGTGTTAGTTTCCGTGCATGCATGGAGCTATGCGAGTTCTGACGAGAGCCGTTTCATTCCGGCGGAATCAGAACTCTCTTTCATGCTTATATATCCAGAGCTCACACAGAGTATCTATCAAGACACTTCTCTGCCTATCCTTTGGGATTCTCCTGAGCTGGTTAAAGCGTTTGAGTTCCAATTGTCGCTTCTTGAACAAGCGCAAATGGCACCACTCTTCGAGCGACAACTCAAGCAAATCCGTCACTATCAATCCCATGCTCAATGGCAAGAGTTGGACATATTACTTACCGATACTTTTATCTACTACCTGAGCTACGTTGAAAATGCGCCGCTTGCCGGTAAAGATTGGTACTTCTCGGGCAAGTTGCATTCCAAATTACCTGCGCCTTCTCCGCATATTCTGATGAGCTTAAAAAGCAGCGTTGCCAATGATTACTTATTGGAGATGGTGTTGTCTTACGCGCCGCCTGTTGGGGATTTTGACCAATTCAAAGCAACCTATTCGGTGTTAGAAACCGCCTCTGAACTCAATATTGAACGATATAGACAGAAAGGTTTGAAGCGCTTGGGTGACGAGCTTTCAGACAAGACGGTTCTTGTTGAGCGCATTGCTTTGGTTGGTGTTGATACCTCGATGATCGCGGTCGATTTTCCCAAGTTCGATCGAGATCTGCAAAAGGCGATTAAATCTTTCCAACGCATGCACGGTCTTACGGATGATGGGATCATCGGGCCAGACACGATCAAATGGATCAATATGGGCTTTGATGATCGACTTACTTCCCTAGCATTGAACGCCGAGCGTGCCCGCTTATGGCCAAGAAATAGAGACTCACTGATTGTGGTGAATGTACCTAGTTTTGATATGAAGTATTGGGAAGATGGGGAAGAGGTTTTTGAATCTAAAGTTGTGGTTGGGAGAAAATCGAGAAAAACACCACTCTTAGAGATAAAGCTTGATTCGGTTATCTTAAATCCGACTTGGAACGTGCCATGGAAAATCATGGTTAAAGATATCTTGCCTAAAGTAAAAGCCGACGAGAGTTATCTTGAAACACACAATTTTCAAGTGATCGATGGTTGGCGTTCGATGGAAACTGTCGATACTACCGAGATAGATTGGCAAACGATTAACTTTAACTCTTTTCCTTATCGAATGCGCCAGCAAGCAGGCTCTAGTAACGCATTGGGTTTGTATAAGTTCAATACGCCCAACAAGCGAGCCATCTATCTCCATGACACCCCAAGTAAAAGCTTGTTTAACGATGACTTCCGCGCCTATAGCTCTGGTTGTATTCGTGTTGAGCATGCCGAGGAACTCGCGGAGTTGTTATTTGCGACTAAGGTAAAGAAAGTGCCGAATCAGGATGATGAACTTGCGCCCAATACTAAGGTTCGTCTCAAGAAGCGAATTCCAGTGCATATCATTTATCAAACCGTGTTGTTTGAAGAAGGAGGCATACAATACCGCGGTGATATCTACCAATATGATAAAGAGGGCGGTTGATTGAAATATGGTCAAGAAAGGTGATCTTGACTGAAAAATGACAACCAAGCTTCTATTGATAAAATTATAATGAGTATCAATAACTAACCGTGCAAAGGTTACAAATACTAACGTTTTGCACGGTTTTTGTACGTTGACGCAGCAAATTTCATTATGTATCGTGCATTTTTCGTTCGATCTAATTGGTTTTTTTGCTGTATGTCTCAAAGTTTATTTTCACGCCGTCAGTTTCTGACTTACGCTGGTGGTACTGCTGTAGTCGCCTCTCTTACTCCTTCTATCGCTTTCGCTTCATACCCGGATCAACCAAGAACGATTAGAATGAACAATCTTCACACTGGTGAACGATTAGAGACTTGTTATTTCGATGGCACTAACTATGTTGGTGACGAGATGGCACGCCTTAGCAAACTGTGCCGTGACTTCCGCCGCAATGAGATTCATCCAATGGATAAGAACCTGTTTGATCAGATCACTCAGATTCAAAATGTACTGGGTATTCAAAAAGAAGTTCAAATCATCTCTGGCTACCGCTCTCCAGCAACCAACGAAGCGTTGCGCTCTAAGTCGAGTGGTGTCGCTAAAAAGAGCTATCACATGCTTGGTAAAGCGATCGATTTTCGTATCGATGGTGTTGATTTAAAGGAACTGAGAGACGTAGCTAAAAGTCTGCAAGCAGGTGGTGTTGGTTATTACGCTCGTAGTAACTTCATCCACATTGATACTGGTCCAGTTCGCAGCTGGTAGAGCTAAGCTGAGTTATTGAGTGATACGGTAGGCACTTGTCAAAGTAGACATCCAATGTCATAGTTTGCCCAAATTTCAGTTTGTTCTAATAATTCGGTTTATTGCTGCTCAGTTTGTTGCTGTTTAGTTTGTTATTGTTGGGTTTGTTGCCAATAACATAGCGATATTCGAGTTGTTCACCAGATTCGCTCTTTAAGGTTTGTATATGTCTCTTAAGTATCAAGTTGTACCTGTTACCTCTTTTTCTCAGAACTGCTCGATTGTGTGGTGTGATGAAACCATGGAAGGCATCGTTGTCGATCCGGGCGGTGATGTTCAACAACTCGCGGCTATCATTGAAGAACTCGGTGTTAAGGTTGTGAACTTGGTACTGACGCACGGTCACTTAGATCATGTTGGCGGTACGGTACCACTTGCTGAGATCTTGAAGGTTGAAATTGTGGGCCCGCATAAGGCAGACAACTTCTGGCTACAAGGTCTAGAGAATCAAAGTCAGATGTTTGGTTTCCCACTGTGTAAAGCTTTTGAACCAAACACTTGGTTAGAAGAGGGCGACAAAGTCACTTTTGGTAATCAAGTGATTGATGTGATTCACACGCCGGGCCACACGCCAGGTCACGTTGTATTGTTCAGTGAGCAAGCTCGTTTAGCGTTTGTGGGTGATGTGTTGTTTAACGGCGCAATTGGCCGTACTGACTTCCCACAAGGTGACTTCAATACGCTTATCGCTTCAATCAAGACTAAGCTTTGGCCACTAGGCAGTGACGTAACATTCGTTCCGGGCCATGGTCCTGAATCGACATTCGGTCGCGAGCGTGCATCAAACCCGTTCGTCGCAGATGAAATGCCTCTGTACTAATTAAATCTTTGATTTTCCAACCGATTATTTGTGTCGATTGATTGAAAATGAAGCTTAGCTTTTGTCCTGAAAGCTAAGCTTTTTTATTGTGTGTGAACTTACTGGTAAACCTTAATCAGAAAGACGTTCAGCGGCAGCCAAGTAGCGTCGAGCCAGCCCCACAAACTCTTCTCCACTCATATTCAAATCATGGGTTGATATGAAAATGTCATAACCGTGGAAGCCCCTTTGATATTTCATTCTGTTGGCAAGCATCGCCTGCAATCCAGAATAGTTTTTAATCACCGCGTTTGGACTGTTTGTCTCATTCGGTGAATCAAGGTTGTCCTGTGATTGGTTATCGTTGAAATTTACGTTGTCGGTATTCTGCGACTCTTTGTATTGGCTTAGTTCGACACAGCCACTTTCAGTACAACGCGCATGGTAATGCGATGAGTCGAGAACCATATCCTCAAAGTTGGACTCTTTGCCTGCTTGTTTGGCTCCTAAGTACAAAAGTGCTCGTTGGCTGAGCAATAATTCACAAGTTATTTTAGGGCAAATCGAATCGAGGTAGGGCGAGTAATCTTTTACTTTAATTCCGACCCAGGGCAGAGGTTGATGCCAACCATCTTGTTCATAAGTGCAAAGACCAATTTTTTGGATGTTACTCCATTTTAAAACCCAACCCCCTTTGTAAAAGTGCTGCTGAAAATGAGTCGGGGTAAGTGTGAACATCACTCGGCTGCGCAGCATCAAATAGTAGCCAGTTCCCAGAAGCGCAATACTGCAAAAAGCACCCACGATCAGTAACTTTGGATTGTCACTGTAGAGCGAAACGATCAAGCAAATGAAGCCTAAAATAATGGCGAGGATACGGTACGAGCGAGTGAATGAAGGCAAAGAGAAATTACTAAGGTGACGAGTGTCCATAGGTAACACCAAGTTTTCATATTTTTGTCTGGATGGATAACCAGTGTATATGACCCTGAATTGATAAGTCGATGTTTAAATAATAGACGCTAGTAGACAATATCGGTATTTTTCGTCGACTTTCGACGCTTCACTCTACAAATAGCTCCTGTTTTTTGGTATAAATCGCGCTTCAAATTTTCACCACTGCGAAAAGAGCAGTGAACTGGAGAAATATTCAATGAGACTTGCTCATAAGCGTAAGGTGCAGGCTAAACTGCAGAAACGCACTAAAGCGGCTGTAGTTAAAGCAGTGGCAACGCCGAAAAAAGCGAAGCCTGTCGCAGAGAAAGTTGTAGCAGAAAAAACTGTAGCAGCAAAACCAGCGGTAGAGAAAGCAGTAGCAGCAACTAAAGAAGTTGCAGTAGCACTGACTCCTAAGCAACAACAAGTTCTAGACATCGTTGTTAGCAATGCTGAAGGCATTAACCCTAAAGGTATCGGCCTAGAAGCTGGTCAAGAAGACGCGAAAGCAGCTTCATGGGCAACAGGCGCATTGAAAAAACTTCTTGAAGAAAACCTAGTAGCGAAAGAGCAGCTAGCAGGTAACAAGGTTATCTACAAAGCTATCTAATCCTGTGGGATTACATTCGCTTCGTTAAGTTTTTAAGCCTCGATTTTCGAGGCTTTTTTGTATCTGGCACATTATGCCAAGTCCGAGCCCTAATCCAAGCCTAAACCTAGGCTCTATAATCTCAATTCCAATTCGATATACGGCTTAACTGATTAGTGTTGTCTCGTGTCAGAGCTTCGAATCAGCAAGCACTAAATTAGGGCGTTAGCTAGGTAGATCAAGAGAGCAAAGCCTTGATTTTTTCCCCTAAAATACAGCAATGAATAGAGCTTCATCACGAAATGGCAATCAATTGTTAAGAGTATTTAATTATTAATACTTAGGTATTTATCAATACGCATTGCCTTGGTGAATATCCAAACTCCTTTGAAATCGACACTATTCAATCATCTCCTACGTAGTTCTACTTAATCCTTTGGTCTAATACGTAACTTTGTTAACGCCATGCGTGCGTGCTCTCCCTGATATCTTGTTGCCTCATCACGGTGCACTCTTATGTTGAATCATAAAAAATGCTCATAGAAAGAGTGTTAACCCAACAAAGGACGTGAACATGAGTCTCATTTCTAACTCCCTCACACGAGTTTTTAAAAACGTTGCAGTAACTGCTGCGGCTTGTTTAGCTTTGGTCGCTACTGGTGCTACAGCCGCTGATAAGGTTTACCGTTTAAAACTTGCGGAAACTTGGGGACCAAACTTCCCAGTTTTCGGTGATGCAACCAAAAACATGGCGGCGATGGCTGAGAAGATGTCGAATGGTCGACTGCAAATCAGAATCGATTCAGCAAACAAACACAAAGCACCTCTTGGCGTTTTTGACATGGTTAAGTCTGGTCAATACGACATGGGTCACTCAGGCTCTTACTACTGGAAAGGTAAAGTTCCAAACACTCTTTACTTCACTTCTATGCCTTTCGGTATGACGCCAGCAGAACAATACGCGTGGTTCTATCACGGTGGTGGTATGGAGTTAATGGAGCAGGTTTACTCTCCACATAACTTGATGTCTTTCCCTGGTGGTAACACGGATATCCAGATGGGGGGTTGGTTTCAAAAAGAGATCAACAGCGTTGAAGATCTACAAGGTCTGAAAATGCGAATCCCGGGCTTTGCAGGCGAGATTCTTGCTGAGCTAGGTGCTAAACCGACGAACATTGCCCCAGGTGAACTTTACACGTCTCTAGAGCGTCGCACGATTGATGCACTAGAGTGGGTAGGTCCATCGCTGGATTTACGAATGGGCTTCCACAAAATCGCGCCTTACTACTACACAGGTTGGCACGAGCCGGGTTCAGAGCTTCAATTCCTAGTGAACAAGCGTACATGGAACAAGCTGCCTGAAGACCTACAAGAAATCTTACGTGTTGCAATGCGTACTGCGGCTTACGACATGTACACACAAGCAACGCACGAAAGTGGTAAGAACTGGGTTTCAATGAAGACAGAATACCCAGATGTACAAGTGAAAGATTTCCCACCAGAGGTTATGTCTGCTCTGAAAGAAGCGAACGATCGCCTACTGGCTGCACATGCTGAGAAAGATGAGCTAGCAAAAGAGATTCAAGCTTCACAAGCAAGCTACCTAGAGCAAGTACGTTCATGGACGGATATTTCACATAGAGCTTATCTAAATAGCCAAGCGAAATAATCGACAGTTGTTGAACTGAATCTAAATGAACCCGAAGCTTTTCTTATTGAGTATTTAAGAGTGAATAAGCCGAGGGTTCATTTAAAACATAATAACTAAGCAGGATAAATCCTGTATTACGCTCAAGAACCTTTTCTACGTCCTACAGCTCGTTACCTCAGCTGCGCGATGTCTTTTCAAATTCCATGGAGTCGGGAATGCGAAGTCTAATTTATATTGAACGCCTGTTTAATCGTATCGGTGACGCACTGGGATGGCTTTCCAGTATGTTGTTTATTTTACTTATCGCCAACGTCGTGTATGACGTTGTCATGAGATATGCCTTCAACGATGTCTCTATCGCCTTCCAAGAGATGGAATGGCACCTTTTCTCCGCCGTTTTCCTACTCGGTGTTCCTTATGCCATCAAGGCTGGTGGCCATGTTCGAGTTGACGTGTTCTATGAGCAACTGAGCTTTAAAGCACAAGCGATTATTGACCTGCTTGGCACGCTTATCTTTCTACTTCCGTTTTGCCTGCTGGTGGCTTGGTTTGGTATCGATGTTGCCAAAGAGAGTTATGAACTGGGTGAAACCTCAGGCGATCCCGGTGGCCTGCCGTATCGCTGGATCATCAAAGCTATGATCCCGCTGTCATTCTTTTTGATGGCACTCAGTGGCGTAGGTTTGATCCTGCATTCACTGAATAAGATTTTTAATCCGCATCTTATCCATGCAAACAATATTCATACAAAAAACAAGTAGAGGCTGAACATGATTGGAATAGTAATGTTTTTCGTAGCCTTGTTTGCGCTTTTACTTGGCTTCCCAGTGGCGTTTACCTTTGGTGGTATCGCGTTAATCTTTGGTGTTTGGGCTGAGGGCATTGAAATGTTTGCCTTCATGCCATATCGAATTCAATCAATCATGGAAAACACGGTGCTGATGGCCGTTCCATTGTTTGTTTTCATGGGGCTTGTTCTACAAAAGACCAAACTTGCTGAGCAGTTGCTTGAGTCTATGGGGCGACTGTTTGGCGGCGTTCGTGGTGGTATCGCGATTTCAACCGTATTAGTAGGTTCACTACTTGCGGCTTCTACTGGCGTGGTTGGTGCTTCTGTTGTTGCTATGGGACTTATCTCCCTACCTGTAATGCTCAAGTACAATTACGACAAAGGCTTAGCCTGCGGCACTATTTGTGCGTCTGGTACGCTAGGGCAGATCATTCCACCCTCCATCGTATTGATTCTATTGGGTGATGTTCTAGGTGTTCCTGTAGGCGATTTGTTCCAAGCGGCGATTTGGCCGGGCGTGATGCTGGTCGGCGCGTACATCGTTTATATCTTGATATACGCAAAGCTACACCCTGAAGCGGCTCAACCTATTGAACGTGATGACTCCATCAGCCGTAAGCAGGAAGTGTTTAATGCACTGAAAGCGATTCTTCCGCCTCTAGCGTTAATCATTGTTGTACTGGGCTCTATCTTCGCAGGTGTTGCTACGCCAACAGAGTCAGCCGCATTAGGTGGCGCGGGTGCGATGATACTTGCACTGCTTTACGGTCAATTTAGTTGGTCGATGGTGTACGAGGCGTCGAAAGAGACGGTGAAAGTAACGGCGATGGTATTTGCTATCTTGTTGGGTGCAACGGCATTCTCAATGGCGTTTACCTACACTGGTGGCGACTATCTGGTTGAAGAGTGGATGCTACAACTGCCAGGTGAAAAATGGGGCTTCCTGATCATTACCATGCTGGTGATTCTGATTCTGGGTTTCTTCATCGACTTCGTAGAGATCTGTTTCATCATCGTGCCGATCATTGCGCCAGTTGCTGAACTGATGGGCATCAACATGACATGGTTCGCTATCCTTATTGCGATGAACCTACAAACTTCCTTCTTAACGCCGCCATTTGGTTTTAGTTTGTTCTATTTAAAAGGCGTAGCACCTAAAGGCGTGACGACTAAGGACATCTACCGAGGTGTGATGCCGTTCATTCTGATTCAAATCCTCGTACTTGGATCACTTCTCGCTTTCCCATCTTTCTATGGAATGTGAGTGAAGCCAAGAATGTGAATGATATGTTTCAACGGCTATCTATAAATTGCTAAAGTAAAACGGCTTATTGATGTTCAGTAAGCCGTTTTTTGTGAGGGAAAGGAATGCCTCTAAAAGCCAAGCTGATTTTGCTGACGTTGCTCCCGTTGCTGCTGGTAACGGCGAGTATTAGTTGGATCTCGCTGCACCAGACTAAGACGTTAGGCGCTAAAGAAGTCGAGATCTTTAGAGACAGCCTAATCAAGTCGCGTGAAAACGCCCTCAAAGACACGGTTGATCTCGCGTTCGACGCCATAGAACACGTCTATAACGATCCAAATATCCAAGAAGCCCAAGCCAAAAAAAAAGTTCGAACCATATTGTCTAAACTTAGATATGGCTCTGATGGGTACTTCTTCGCATACGATCGCCACGGGACCAACTTGGTTCATCCAATTCAGCCAGAATTGATAGGCCAAAACCTACTCCAACTGCAAGATGAAGATGGCGATTTTCTGATAGAGGCTCTGTTAAGAGAAGCGCAAACCGGAGGCGGGTTTCACCAGTATTTGTGGCAAAAGCCTTCGACGGGTGAGGTGGTGTCTAAGCTGAGCTACGCCGCTTGGTTAGAGCGTTGGGACTGGATGATTGGCACCGGCTTGTATATTGAAGACGTACACCAAGAAGTGGCTTCGATGCAGGCTGCGATAAATAAGAATATTGAAACCACGTTCTTTTCGATTGTGGTGATTTTGAGCGTAACGGTCGCGGTCATCATCGTGCTGACCTTGGCTATTAACATGCATGAACATCGGATTGCTGATAACAACTTAAAGGAGCTGGCGCATAAGACGGTGATGTTCCAAGAAGACGAGAAGAAGCATCTAGCGCGTGAGTTGCATGATGGTATTAACCAATTATTAGTGTCGAGTCGTTGCCATTTGGAACTGCTCGGTAATAAGCTACAAAATGAAGACCTTAAAGCACATTTGAATAAGTCGCAGCATTCACTGATGCGAGCGATCGAAGAAGTGAGGCACATCTCGCATCAACTTCGTCCAAGTTCATTGGATGACATAGGCTTAGAAGCGGCATTGTCTTCATTGCTGTTAGATTTTCAGGCGCACTCGGGCATAGAAGTCGAGACCATGTTTGCTACTCAACCTGGTAAGTTAAAATCAGAGGCGGCGACGACCCTATATCGAGTCGTGCAAGAGTCGCTGAATAATATAGAAAAACATGCACAAGCGACCAAAGTAACGGTTATCGCTCAGCAAATTGGTAATGTGTTGCAACTACTGATTCAAGATAACGGTGTCGGTTTCAACACCTATAAAGCGATGGAAAAACGAGGGATCGGGCTGCGTAACATGAGAGAGCGAGTGGAGTTCATCGGTGGTGACTTTGAATTGATGAGTGAGATTGGCCTCGGAACGGAAATTACAGTGTTACTGACACTAGAGGGATTAATGAATGAGTGAAGTTATTCGAGTTGTGATTGCTGATGATCACCAAGTGGTACTGGATGGCTTTATGGCGAGATTGGAACTCGAGCCAGATATTAGCGTGATAGGTACGGCCAGCAATGGACTAGAAGCGGTAGAGGTCGTTAAGTCTCTGCGCCCTGATGTGGTGTTGATGGATATCAGCATGCCTATCATGAATGGCATTGACGCCACCCATCTGATTAAAGAAGAAGACCCAGAAGCCAAGGTACTGATGCTGACCATGCATAACAACCGTGAATACATCATGAAGGTGATGCAGTCGGGTGCTGTCGGTTACATGTTGAAAGAGATTTCGGCTGAAAAAATGGTACAGGCAATCAAAACGGTCAATCAAGGATCGACCTATTTCTGTGAAAAAGTCACGCAGAATTTGTTTACTCAGCCGATTACTCCCACGCCATCTTTCAAGAATCCATTGAGCAGACGTGAAGAGGCTGTGCTGAAATTAGTCGCAAAAGGGGAGAGCAGTAAAGAGGTCGCAAAGGCGCTGAATATCAGCTATCGAACGGTAGAAACCCATAGGCAAAATATTAAGCATAAGCTCGATATTCACTCTACGGCAGAGCTTGCTAAATATGCGGTCAGCTCCGGGCTTGTGGACTGATCTTACGCTAAATAACGTTAAATGTGTAATTTAATTACTAAATGTGTAATTTACGCCTCCTTTATGGAGGTTTTTTTAGTATTTTTGCGACAGGTTGATATTCTTCTTTTCGAAATTTAAGCGCCGAATGCAATGTTGCAAACTGTGCGCTGCAAATTAGAGAGGAAGCATGGAGCCTGTAAAAGATAGGTATAGTATTGAAAATACCGATTATACAGTAGGACAAGATAACGTTCAGAAATGGGGTTTTGATGTTCATAACCCAGTATTTGGAATCAGTGCAGGGGCGATCATTATCTTCCTGTTGGCACTTCTAGTCGCAGATCCTGAAACCGCAAAAGCGGCGCTTGATGGAATCAAATGGAAAGTCATTGGTAACTTCGATGGTTTCTTCATGTGGGCAGCAAACATCTTCGTAATTTTCTGTTTTGCCCTCATTGTCTCCCCGTATGGCAAGATACGTATTGGTGGCAATGATGCCAAAGCAGAGCACTCAAACCTATCTTGGATGTCGATGTTATTCGCCGCAGGAATGGGTATTGGCTTAATGTTCTGGGGTGTTGCTGAGCCAGTAGCTTACTTCACTGGCTGGTATGAAACACCACTAGGTGTTGAAGCTTACTCTCCTGAAGCGGCGAAGTTGGCTCTTGGTGCAACCATCTACAACTGGGGTCTGCACGGTTGGGCGATTTACGCGGTTGTTGCTCTAGCGCTTGCCTTCTTCACCTTCAATAAAGGTTTACCTCTATCAATCCGCTCTATTTTCTACCCTATCTTGGGTGATAGAACTTGGGGTTGGTTTGGTCATATTGTTGATATCGTCGCTGTGCTTGCAACGCTATTTGGCCTTGCAACTTCATTGGGCTTAGGTGCTCAACAAGCAACAAGTGGTATTAACCATGTATTTGGTACCGATGGCGGTATTGGCATGCAGCTGATTGTTATCGCTGTGGTTACTTTCTTAGCGACAATGTCCGTGGTTCGTGGCATCAACGGTGGTGTAAAGCTTCTGAGTAATGTGAACATGCTGGTTGCTTTGGGCTTACTTATCTTCGTTACCATCGCTGGTGGCATGGCGGGTATTAAAGCAATCCCAACCGCGCTAATGGGCTACATTGAAAACTTCATTCCCTTAAGCAATCCTCACGGTCGTGATGACGAAACGTGGATGCAAGGTTGGACGGTATTCTACTGGGCGTGGTGGATGTCTTGGTCACCATTCGTAGGCATGTTCA
Source organism: Vibrio sp. 10N.286.48.C11 (assembly GCF_041469805.1). Taxonomy (NCBI): domain Bacteria; kingdom Pseudomonadati; phylum Pseudomonadota; class Gammaproteobacteria; order Vibrionales; family Vibrionaceae; genus Vibrio; species Vibrio sp. 10N.286.48.C11. The sequence continues at coordinate 45,596 of NZ_JBFRLK010000025.1, forward strand.
TCGCTCGTATCTCTAAAGGTCGAACGATTCGTGAATTCATCGTTGCTGTATTGTTCATCCCAACGACAGTAATCATCATCTGGATGGCTATTTTCGGTGGCATCGCGATTGATCAAGTGGCGAACAAGGTGGGCGAGATTGGTGTGAATGGTCTGCAAGATATTACACTTTCTCTTTTCCATACTTACGATGCTCTGCCAATGAGCTCTGTGCTTTCAGTGGTATCGATTGGTTTGATTATGGTGTTCTTTATCACCTCTTCTGATTCAGGCTCATTGGTTATCGATAGCATTACCTCTGGCGGTAAAGTGGATGCACCGGTTCCACAACGTGTATTTTGGGCGTTGATGGGCGGCGCGATTGCAGCGGTTCTACTATGGGTTGGTGGTACGGAATCTATTCAAGCACTGCAAGCTGGAACGGTATCGATGGCGCTACCATTTGCCTTCATATTATTGCTTATGTGCCTAAGCTTATTGCTAGGTTTACGAACTGAAAATCAATTGGTTAAGCACCAAAATGCTTTGAGTTAAAAGTATTTTTGATAAAAAGGTCGACAGGGTCGACCTTTTTTTCGTCATAAACTTGAGTAATTACGTGAATATTGTTTGAAATTCCATCGAACCGATTCTAGTTTACTGAAAACAACAAGTTAACCTGCTAAACTTCAGACATCCAAGTATTTGAATTATTGTGACAACAGCTTGTACTACTTGGATCGTAGGTTCGAGTTTGTAATTAAGTCGCAGGTAAGTAAGGAATACGAGGTCAATAGACCCTAATAGAATTCCGTAGAGAGGGATGATGACTAAAGGTATAGATAAATACAGTATCGACAGTACGGATTACACTGTCGGTCAAGATAACGTCCAAAAATGGGGTTTTGATGTTCATAACCCAGTATTTGGTATTAGTGCGGGACTTATCGCTTTGTTCCTGATCGGTGTTCTTATTACAGATACCGCTTCAGCAAAGGCTGCGCTAGATGGCGTTAAAGGCCAGATTATCAATTCGTTTGATTGGCTTTTCATCTGGTCGGGTAATATTTTCGTAATTTTCTGCTTAGGTTTGATTGTTTCTCCGTACGGCAAAATCCGCCTTGGTGGTGTTGATGCGACGGCAGATTACTCATTCTTCTCTTGGCTATCGATGCTGTTTGCCGCAGGTATGGGTATCGGCTTGATGTTCTGGAGTGTGGCAGAGCCAGCAGCTTACTTCACGGGTTGGTTTGAAACTCCGTTAGGTGTTGAACCAAACACACCAGAAGCTGCAAAACTGGCATTGGGCGCAACCATGTATCACTGGGGTCTACACCCTTGGGCGATTTATGGCGTAGTAGCACTGTCACTTGCGTTTTTCTCTTACAACAAGGGATTGCCTCTTTCTATCCGTTCTATCTTTTACCCAATTTTAGGTGATAGAGCTTGGGGCTGGGCAGGTCACATTGTTGATATTCTTGCTGTACTTGCAACGCTATTTGGTCTGGCGACATCGTTAGGTCTTGGTGCACAACAAGCGGCAAGTGGTATTCAGCATGTATTCGGCATTGAAGCGGGCTTAGGTCTGCAAGTTTTTGTGATTACAGCGGTGACTTTATTGGCGGTAGTATCAGTACTTCGTGGTATTGATGGTGGCGTTAAAGTTATCAGTAACATCAACATGTTGGTGGCTTTCCTACTGCTTATCTTAGTGGCTCTAATCGGCTACGCGGTGACTTTAGGTTCTATCCCAACGACATTGATGGCATACATTGAAAACATCATTCCGTTGAGTAACCCTCACGGTCGTGAAGATGAAACGTGGATGCACGGTTGGACTGTATTCTACTGGGCTTGGTGGATCTCATGGTCTCCATTCGTAGGTATGTTTATCGCACGTGTTTCTAAAGGTCGTACCGTTCGTGAGTTCATCACAGCAGTACTGATTGTACCGACTACAGTGACTATCATTTGGATGTCAGTATTCGGTGGCATGGCGATTGACCAAATCGTGAATAACGTTGGTATTCTTGGTCAAGACGGCCTAACAGATGTATCACTAGCAATGTTCCAAATGTTTGATGCACTGCCGTTCGGGACTCTGCTTTCAATCATTGCGGTTGTATTGGTTCTAGTCTTCTTCATTACATCGTCTGACTCAGGCTCTCTAGTAATCGACAGCATCACCGCGGGTGGTAAAGTTGATACGCCTGTGCCTCAACGTGTGTTCTGGGCGTTCCTTGAAGGTGCGATTGCTGTTGCTCTATTGTGGGTTGGTGGTACTGAAGCAGTACAAGCTCTACAAGCGGGTGCAATCTCTACAGCATTGCCATTCACCATCATTCTATTACTGATGTGTGTGAGCTTGCTAATGGGTATGCGTACAGAAAAGCGCTAGGCTTTTAAGCTGAAATCTACTGCAATTTATACGCAGTAGAGTGGTAAATAATATGAAGGCAGAAGAGGAAACTCTTCTGCCTTTTTTGTTTCTTCTTTACCGTGTTTTCTTGTCTCTTTTTAACATGTGAAGTGCGATAAAAATACTAATAACCGTAGAGATAATGCCGCCTTAAATTTGGCGACAAGCCAAGGAATTGACATTAGGTAAGTTTATGGTTTGCTTAAAATTATATTCCGATATTAAATTATAAAATTGCTCGAATTTAATACTGATATTGGGTAGTATGCGCGGGATTTCCCACCACTCGTGAAACTTTGACATGAAACTAACACTAAAGCAGAAGTTGATAGGTGCTAGCCTATCTGCTGTTGTCGTTATGGCTACAGCGTTGACTTGGTTATCAGCAAACCAATTATTTGAACAGACTCGTAATGGCGTATACCTACGAGCTGAAAGCGTATCTGAAGCAGCATCTGAAGGTATTAAAAACTGGATTGATATCCGTACTGATATCGCATCAGCATTTAATGACTTTTCACGAGAGGATGATGTTGTTCCTTTCCTTAGACAAGCTCGTGTAGCGGGTGGCTTTGACGATATCTTTTTAGGTACTCCAGAAGGTGAAATGTACCGTTCACATCCTGAACGTAATCGTGCAGATTACGATCCTCGTCAACGTCCTTGGTACCAAGAAGCAAACGCTGCAGGTAAGCAAATCATTACTACGGCTTACCAAGATGCAATCACCAAAGCACTTCTAGTAACGATCGCAGAACCTGTTCGCCACAACGGCCAACTTGTTGGTGTTGTTGGTGCAGACGTACTGATCGACCAGTTGGTTAACGATGTAATCAGCCTTGATGTTGGTGACAACGCTTACGCAATGCTAATTGATGCCTCTGACGGCACATTCCTAGCACACCCAGATTCAGCACTAAGCTTGAAGCCGGTAAGCCAGCTTTCAAACGATATCTCTATGCCTATCATCGAAAACGCAGTGCGTACGGGTAGCATCGAGATCATCAAAGAGCGCGGCGCAGACAAGCTGCTTTACTTCACGAAGGTGCCTAACACTAACTGGATCTTCGCGGTTCAGATGGACAAAGCAACAGAAGAAGCGAACCACTCAACGCTACTTACTCAGCTGATCATCACTGCTGTCGTTATTACGCTCATCGTAATCGTACTCGTGTCTTGGTTAGTAAGCTTCCTATTCCGCGACCTAAACCGCGTTTCAGCAGCACTTGAAGAAATTGCTTCAGGTGAGGGCGATCTTACTCAACGCCTTGAGCCTAAGAGCGACGACGAAATTGGTCAGCTTGCAGCAAACTTCAACCGCTTTGTGGGTAACATGCACACCATGGTGATCAAGCTAAGCGAAGTATCTGCTGCGCTAGGCAACCAAGCACGTCAAACGGCTTCTCAAGCTGAAGAACGTAGTGCTCGTATCCAAATGCAACAAGACGAGATCAACATGGTAGCAACAGCCGTTAATGAAATGGCTGCAGCAACACAAGAGATCGCAGGTAACGCAGACCACACTGCACAGAACTCATCTGAAGCGGTTGGCGCGTGTGAGCACGGTACTGGTCAAGTGACACAGACTCAAAGCTCTATCCAAAACCTTGCTCAAGAAGTTCAAATCGCAACTAACGTGATTCTCGAGCTTGAAGAGCACGGCAACAGCATCAACGCTATCTTGTCTAACATTCAAGGTATTGCAGAACAAACGAACCTACTTGCACTTAACGCCGCTATTGAAGCAGCACGTGCCGGTGAGCAAGGTCGTGGTTTCGCAGTAGTAGCGGATGAAGTTCGAGTTCTGAGCCAACGTACACACGGTTCAACGCAAGAGATTCAACAAACGATTGAGTTGCTGCAAGGTACAACAGGCAAAGCGGTTAACATCATGAACGATAGCCGTACACTTGCTGAAACCAGTGTTGATGACGCGAACTCAGCGGCTGCAAGCCTAACGCAAATCCATGCTGCTGTTGAACGCATCAGTGACATGGCAACACAGATTGCTTCTGCTGCAGAAGAGCAAGCGTCAGTAACGTCTGAGATTACTCGTAACACTGAAGGAATCCGTGACGTATCTAACGAGCTAGCAGACGAAGCACACCAAGCTGCAGAGCAAGCCGCTCAACTTTCTGAGCTGTCTCACGAGCTAGAAAGCGAAATCAGCCGCTTCAAGCTGTAAGCGAAGCCAATATAACAAAGCCCCGACCTAGGTTGGGGCTTTGATGTATCTGTACAATCTAGACTAACGAGTTATTTAAACTCAAATTTGCCCTTCATGATTGTCCAGTGGCCCGGGAATGAACATAGGAAAGAGTAGTCGCCACCGGCTGTCATTTTCTCTGTGCTGAAAGTGATTGAGGTTGACTCGCCACCACCGATAACACGAGTGAAGGCGTAAACGCGGCTGTCGTCAGGTTTTACGTAGTTATTGTCGATACCTGCCGACATACCATCGATGCCCACTGCTTGTAGCGACGCAGTGTCTGTTATAACGACGTTGTGACCCATTGATTGGGCTGGCATAGAACCAGTATGGTTTAGCGTCAGCTTCACTTCTTTACAGCTCGCTGGAACGCTTAATGTGTCAGTTGAAAATTTCATTTGATCACTAGCATCAATCGATACTTCACATTCCGAGCTCGCTTGAGCGGTAAAGCTAGCACCTACAAGCGCTATCGTTGTTGCGATTAATCGTAAAGACATACACTGTTCTCCATTATTTTAGGGGGAGGTTATTCCATGAGGTTGATCGATACGTATTATCCTAGAAAGATGATCATAGTAATGTGCTACGACTTGAATTATGCGCAACTCGTTGCTTTATAAATGGTAAGTTTTTGTAGGAAAGGGCAAAACTAATCATCGCATGAACAACCGTTTAAGGGGGAATGGTTGCTCGATACTAGAATTACAGACAACAAAAAGCCCGAGCATAAACTCGGGCCTTGAATAGTTTTCTTTATAGCTTAAGGGGAAGCTAGATTGCCTGACGAAGTTGGAAATAACGTCCTTCTTCGTTTAACAGCTTCTCGTGAGAGCCGTTTTCAACAATCTCGCCTTGTTCAATCAGAACGATAGAATCCATCGACTCTAGACCAATCAAACGGTGAGTGATGAAGATAACCGTCTTGCCTTCAAAGTGCTTCTCGAACAGCGTCATGATGCTGTGTTCTGTTTGCTTATCTAAGCCTTCTGTTGGCTCATCGAGAAGCAGGATAGGGGCATCATGAAGAATCGCACGTGCGATGCCAATACGGCGCTTCTCACCACCAGACAGTTGACGACCACCGTCACCTAACCAGCTATCAAGTGCATTATTCTCAAGCAGTTTTTCTAGGCCAACATCTTTAAGGATATTCGCTAAGTGATCATCGGTTGCTTTTGGTCTTGCAATTAACAAGTTGTCACGCAAAGTACCATTTAGAATGTCGACACGTTGGCTTACTACACTGATTGATTCACGAAGCTGTGATTCATTCCACTGAGTCAGTTCAATGCCCGCGATTGAGATGTAACCCTTCTTAGGATCCCAGTAGCGAGTCAAAAGCTGAATCAGTGTTGATTTACCAGAACCCGTTTGACCCACAATCGCAACCTTGTTCGTTGCAGGGATCGTTAGGTCGACAGCGTTCAGAACACTGCGCTCAGAGTCAGGGTAGTTGAACGTCACGTTTGAGAACGTAATATCCAGTGGCTTGTTGATGTCGAGTTTCTCTTCAGCAAACTGAACTTCAGGCTCAGACAGAATAACTTCGTTCAAGCGACGAGCTGAAGACAAAGTTTGACCTAAATGCTGGAATGCACCTGCAATTGGCATTAATAGCTCGAAGCTTGCCATGGTTGCGAATGCCATTAGCGCGATGAACGGGTCTGGTGCATTACCACCCACGCCGTCAGCCGCAAGCCAAAGCATAAGAACCAGCGTCAAACCGTTGAACAGCATTAGCGCTGCTGAAGCCATACCGGTTAGGTTAGCGTTCACAAACTGATTCGCCATCAGCTTGCGTTGCGTTTCTAGAATTGCATTGCGGTAACGCTCTTCAGCACCAAACAGAGTCAGTTCGCTGTAGCCTTCAATCCAATCTAGCGTGGTGACACGAAGATCCGCTTTGTTTTGTGTCAGCTCACCACCGTTACGTTTACCCAGCTTGTAGAACAAGATTGGCCAAACCAACAGCATGATAAGAAGGATAGAACCTAAGATTAAACCTAGTGAGCTATCGAACCACATTAAGAACAGAGTTAGGAAGAAGATCCCGAACACACCCACCGTCACTGGGCTTACTAAGCGCAAGTAAACGTGGTCCATTGCATCGACATCAGCAACCAAACGGTTCAGTAGGTCAGCATCACGAAGGTTTGAAATACGACCTGGGATCAGCGGAGCCAGCTTCTTAAAGAAGAAGATACGCAGATCAGTCAGTAGTTTGAATGTCGCATTGTGGCTCACAACACGCTCACCCCAACGACCCGCTGTTCGGCTCATTGCTAAACCACGTACACCACCACCTGGTAGCATGTAGTTGAAGGTTTCACGTGCAATTGTAAGGCCAGCAACCGCAGAAGCTGAAATAAACCAGCCTGATAGCGTTAACAAGCCGATAGAAGCCGATAGAGTAGCAAAAGCCAATAGCATGCCTAGCGATAGGCCAAACCAATGCTTTTTATAGAGTTTCAGGTAAGGCAGTAAATCACGCATCTAAATTACCCTTATTATCTTGTTGAGCTAAGTTCGCGTTAAGCATCTCTTCGAATAAACCACCCGCAGTCGAAAGCTGAGAGTAATGACCTTGTTCAACAAGACCACCATCGCGCATAACCAGAATGTTATCGACCGATTGAAGCGGGGCAAGTTGGTGCGTCACAAGTAAGGCAGTGCGGCTTTCGATGTTGCTATTGATGCCTTTCATTACCAACTGTTCGCTACGAGTATCTAGGCTGGCAGTGGGTTCATCGAGCAACCAGAACTGACCGTCTTGAATCATTGCGCGAGCTAGAGCCAAACGCTGAGATTGACCCACAGACAGACCGCCAGAGCGATCAGAAATCATATAATCCAAGCCGTGCTCATTTACGAATTCGTTAGCAAAAGACTGCTCAAGTGCATTCTCGACAACTTGGTCAGTGATATCGTGCTTACCTAGAGTGACGTTGTCACGAATTGTGCCGTGCAGTAGCAACGGGTTTTGACCAACCCAACTAATCGTTTTACGCCAAGAGGCTAAGTCTAGGTCACGCAGTTCAATGCCATTGATTTTCAAGCTTCCTTCATAAGGCATGAAACCAAGAATGGCGTTGATCAAACTTGTTTTACCCGCACCACTTGGACCAACTAACGCAGTCGATTGGCGAGTATTCAGTGCAAACGAGATAGGGCCAACCAATTGAACACCTTCAGGGCTTAACACTTTGAGATCTTGAGCTTCAATATTGATGCCTTGAGCCGGATCAAGCTGAGTGTCGCCTGATTTAACCTTAGTGATGTCTGTTTCTAGGAACTCGACAATACTTTCAGCTGCGCCAACCGCTTGTTGCTTCGCGTGGTAGAAAGTACCTAAATCACGCAGAGGTTGGTAAAACTCTGGCGCCAAGATAAGGATAAACAAACCTGCGAATAGCGTAATGCCAACGCCGTAGTGGCCGAAGTTAAGCTCGCCGATGTAAGTGAAACCAAAGTAAACCGCCGTCATCGCAATCGAGATAGACGTGAAGAACTCAAGTACTGCAGACGACAAGAAAGCGATCTTCAATACATCCATGGTGCGCGTTCTGAACACCTCAGATGCACCTTTCAATACTTCTGTTTCAGCGTTTGTGCGGTCAAATAGACGGATGGTTGTCATTGACTGCAAACGGTCGTAAAAGTGTCCAGAAAGACGTTGCAGTGCTTTGAAGTTTTTACGGTTTGCATCGGCTGCTTTCATACCCACAAGTGCCATGAACATTGGTACCAGTGGAGCAGTAATCAAGAAGATCAGTCCTGCTGCCCAGTTTACTGGGAACACCACAACCAAAATAATGAATGGAATCATTACCGACAAAGACATCTGAGGTAAGTAACGAGAGAAGAAGTCTTGCATGTCTTCGACTTGTTCTAGCAACAGGGTTGCCCACGTACCCGCAGGTTTGCCTTTGATGTAAGCAGGGCCTAACTCACGTAACTTATCAAGGATCAGTTGCCTGATGTAGACACGGATCTGTTCACCACAGCGATAACCTGCGATCTCACGTCCCCATGTACAGCCAGCACGGCCAACGACCGATAATGCCAAGCCTGCGAAATGACCAACCAGTTCAGACTTATCGACATTTTCGATGATCAGCTGGTGAAGAATAGAGGCGAGAAGAGCTGCTTGAGCAATTAAAAACACGCTTGAAAGTACGCCAAGGCTAATCGCAATCATAAGCCAGCGTTTCGCTAACTTACTCTGTTGCTTAAGCCACTTGTTCAAGCTGCGTTGTTTTTTCTTATCCATTATGAAGGCTTAATGATAATTATTATTTGTTGAGGGCGGGTAGTATACAAAAGAAAGCCCAGTGGATATACCACTGGGCTTTAGGGATTTACAACAAAATGTGATGACGCCCTGCATCTACTGAGGCGAGAGCACCGATAATCAAATCTGCAATCTCAGATTTACTTATCGTTAAGGCCATCTAGGAAGCGTTCAGCATCCAGTGCAGCCATACAACCTGTACCAGCAGAAGTGATCGCTTGGCGGTAGTTGTGGTCCATAACATCACCCGCAGCGAATACGCCTGGGATGCTTGTTTGTGTCGCGTTACCTTCAAGACCTGACTGAACGATGATGTAGTCATCTTTCATATCTACTTGGCCTTTGAAGATTTCAGTGTTCGGCTGGTGACCAATAGCGATGAACGCGCCCATTACGTCGATATCTTCTGTCTTATCAGACTGAGTATCTTTAATACGAACGCCAGTCACGCCCATGTCGTCGCCTAGAACTTCGTCTAGCGTGCGGTCAGTGTGAAGAACAATGTTGCCGTTCTCTACTTTGTCCATTAAACGCTTCACTAGAATCTTTTCAGCGCGGAACGTGTCACGACGGTGAATCAGGTGAACTTCAGACGCGATGTTAGATAGGTAAAGTGCTTCTTCAACAGCCGTGTTACCACCACCCACAACTGCAACTTTCTGGTTGCGGTAGAAGAAACCATCACACGTTGCACAAGCAGAAACGCCGCGGCCTTTGAATGCTTCTTCAGACTCTAAACCTAGGTACTTAGCCGATGCGCCTGTTGAGATGATCAATGCATCACACGTGTACTCGCCAGAATCGCCTTTAAGACGGAAAGGGCGGTTAGAAAGGTCGACTTCGTTAATGTGGTCGAACAGGATCTCTGTTTCAAAGCGCTCTGCGTGCTCTTTCATGCGATCCATTAGAGCTGGACCCGTTAAACCTTCAGCATCACCCGGCCAGTTTTCCACTTCTGTTGTGGTTGTAAGCTGACCACCTTGCTGCATACCAGTAACCAGAACTGGGTTTAGGTTTGCACGAGCAGCGTAAACTGCAGCTGTATAGCCAGCAGGGCCAGAACCAAGAATCAATAAATTACAGTGCTTTACGTCGCTCATGAGGACTCCGAAATTGAAATTGTTTTTATTTATAATCGCTTAGGATTGTATGGAAAATATGGTGGCAATAAAAGGTTAAACAAGGGCTGAAGTGCAATTAATCGTTATAGTTTAGAACTTAATCGAGACAAACGTTTTCGTGGCTGGAAGAGTCAGTGAGAACTTCCCAAGGTTTAACGTGTGGTGGGGAGGTCAGCACTATCGCTAGTTAGGGGCCTTCAAAAGCTAGTGGAGGAGTGAGCATGTTATAGTGCTCAGAGAGTATGTAGGCTTTGAAGTTTATAATTAAGAGTACAAAAAACACTCGAACTCGAGGGTTCGGGCAACTTTTGGGGTTGGAAAGTCGCTTACAGAAGCGTCTAGCCCTATTGGTTCAGGACAGTTAAACAAAAGTGCTTTAAATACACAAGGCGTAGAGAAAGGCCAACCATAAACCAAACCGATCAGAGCTTTAATTTCGAGTGATAACTTGTGGCCAAAAAGCCGAACTAACTAAGTAGAACGACTCTTTGATATTGACTCTTGGTTATCAAAATTACATGTTGGTTTGATCGTGACCTACCGCTAATTCCGAGGTGATCTTGTCCATCATGTCATAAACTGGACCTTGGACACCCATTGAATCAGCTTCGAGGGATGACTTTAAAACCGTTTCACCGGTATTACTATCAATAAGGTGCAATCTCATATACGACAGATGGTTACCTAGGTCCCAATAATATCTATAAGTAAACTTGGCGATATAAGTTCGCTTCTGGTTTGTTGAATTGCCATTCCAAATTAATGCCGTACTACTGAGAAGCGCCTGAACGCTATCTATTGTTTCTTGTGGTGTCTCAACGCCATTTTGCAACAAAAATCCTGTGGCAATGTTCGGAGATACAGCGAAGTTTAAGCCTTGAGGTAGCGAACCGATTCTATTAGCCATCGCGACTGTATTTGCCGTGCTGACGACTACACCTACCGCTTCAAAGTCGGTATTTGTTACAGGTCCTCCTGAGTTCCCTGGAGAGATCGGGGCCGTAATTTGTATGTTGCTAGTGTTACCATCAAATCCATACAAACTGCTTATATTACCCGTTGTCAGTCTTGCATAATCGCCCAGCATAGAAGAGAGCGGGTAACCCGATACGTAAATACTATTTCCAACTTCAGCTGTAGCGAATTTTATTGATTTCAAATCACCGCTGTCTGCCTTGAGGAGGGCTAGATCATTATGTTCATCAGTAGCAATAACAGTAGCCGGAATGTTCTTACCTGCATAACTGATAGTAATGTCATCTAAATCCTTTATTACATGGTAATTGGTGAGCCATTTGTTTTCAGCCACCAAGAAACCGCTACCAGTGCCTGATTGCGCAAAATGCTTGCCGCCATGACCAAGTTCTGATGAGATTTGTTTATCTTCTAAATACTTCAAGATAACCGGACCAACACCAAGTCGATCCTCAACCGCGTCACTTTCAATCACAACATGAATGTTATTGTTACCTACAGCAGTGTTATCCACAATGGCTACTTGCGATGACACACACCCCATTAAAGACAAAGACACCATACATAACAAAAGTAACTTTTTCACGAACATCTCCAAAACAAAAAAGGGGCAGAATTCTACCATTAACCTCATGGTTGTTTGATTGATCATTCGTTTCAAAATGCTACGAAAAAGCTCGAAGTAGCTAGATAGTGTATTAGAAAAACAACGGGTAGGAATTAGCACATCAGTGCCGGAATCTACATTTTTAAAGCACTTTATTATCAAGCTCTCTAGGTTAACTCAAATACGAGTCTTAACTGATACTAGGAGAACACACCACAAACTGAATTGGAATTGAGAAAGGCGTAACCTCAAAAGAAAGTAATTGTTACTTAAGAGCGGCCGAGTTCCCCCCGAACTCGACCTGTTCCAGACGCGCAAGCAAAGGCGTTTGGTTTCTGGCGTACTCATAAATTAACCAATTTCAGTTTGTTGTGTAAATAATCAATAGCTTGGCAATTGATAGGTAGGTCGTATTTTGCTGTGCAAAAGCATAGAAATAAATGATAGCTAGCGTGGTGCTTGAGTTCATGAAAGGAGGCTGGCGTATTGAAGCAAAAGGGCTGACACAATATGAAACATGGCTCGCCAGTTAATAATATCGTTAAATTTAAATTTGCAGGGATTTATAACTAGCTAGTGGAGTGTGCTAGTTTTAAGAGTTGGTCATCTTTTATTCTGGTGTTATACACTGCTTTTTGATTTCAGGTTGGATTTGGTGTCTGAATTATTAAATCTGACGGGATAAATGATTGTTTAATGTTGATTTGACAAGATCTTCAAGTATCCTTTATGTAAACAAAACGTTAAATATCGAAAGTAAATTAACAATCATTAAGGAGTCGATGATGTTACATGCTCACGAAAATACCCTACATATTACCCACCTCAGTAACCACGCGGTTAAGGAGTTGTCACCTTCATTCTCTAAGCTACCAAGCACAGAGCATGCGGATGGCCAGTTCCGATTGAGAAGGTACTCAGTGGTTCAATTCAGTAATGGACAAGTCGTAGAGCTAGACAAACATAACTTTGTTCAGTCTGAAAACATTAATCACTTTCAAGGTGACGTTGTTCGTCAGTTCGAGCCGATTGAAGCGAATATTCTAAGCAGTGAAGGCATGCAAGAAATGTGTGAACTGTTTATTGAAACCAACGGACTTGAAGACGGGCAAGAAATCGAAATCCATCAAATTCGTATTGCCGCTATTTTTGAAGAGACACAAGTTGCTCCTGAAGGGGTTCACCAAGATGGTTTTGACCACATCGCTTTAATCGGTGTGAACCGACATAACATTGTGGGTGGTGAAATCATGCTGTACCAAGACTCACATGAAGCACCATTCTTTAGAAAGGTGTTAGGCGATGGCGAGGTTGCGATGCTGGCAGACAGTAAGCTTTGGCACAATGCACAACCGATTCGCACCATAGACCACGATGAGATGGGCTATATGGATGTGTTTGTTCTAACAGCTAAGGATGCGCGCAATGTCCTTCACTCTTAATGATGTGCGCCAGCAGTTTAGCGCGCTAGGCCAATACCATAACGGTAAGCCGGTGACCTTTTTTGATGGGCCGGGTGGCTCTCAGGTTCCTGAAAATGTTTTAGCATCCATGACGGAATACCTTGGGCACTTTAATTCAAACCTAGGCGGTCATTACTTTTCTAGCCAGAAGACCACAGGTTTAATGCAGCAAGCGAGAGAAGCGGCACAAGCGCTACTCAATGCTGAGTCTTCTGGCAACGTTGTGTTCGGTGCGAACATGACCTCGCTGACCTTCCAACTTAGCCGAGCGATCAGCCGCGATTGGAAAGAGGGCGATGAAGTTATCGTCACTGCGTTAGACCATTACTCGAATGTATCAAGCTGGCAGCAAGCCGCAGACGACAAAGGCGCGATTGTTCGCCAAGTTCGTGTCGACGAGTCGGATTGCAGCCTAGACATGGCGCACTTTGAGTCGCTGTTAAATGAGAAGACTAAGCTTGTTGCTGTGACGTTTGCTTCGAATACGACAGGCTCGATTGTCGACATGGCGAAAGTTATCGAGCTTGCACATCAGCACGGTGCGCAGGTTTATGTGGATGCTGTGCATTATGCTCCTCATCACTTGATCGATGTTCAACAACTGAATTGCGATTTCTTAGCGTGTTCGGCTTATAAGTTCTTCGGCCCGCATGTAGGTATTGCTTACATTGCACCTCAATGGCTGCATACGTTAAAGCCTTACAAGGTAGAGCCTGCCACTAACATTGGTCCAGGCCGATTTGAAACTGGAACACAAAGTTTCGAAGGCCTAGCGGGTGTGATTGCGGCGGTGGATTACTTAGCGCAGTTTGGTGAGCCAACAGATTCACTGCGTTGTCGTTTAGAGCAAAGCTACGCGCTTTATAACAAGCATGAAAGCCAGCTTAGTGAGTACTTCCTTAAACGCTTGTCTGATCTCGAAGGGGCAAAGCTTTACGGGAAAACAGAGTTTGACTCGAATCTAAGAACGCCAACATTTGCCATCACCTTTGATAATCACTCTCCAGAGTTTATCGCTAAGAAGCTGGGCGAGCATAATATCTGTGTGTGGAATGGACACTTCTATGCATTAGGTTTAGTGAAGCAGTTGGGTATTGAAGAGCTGGGCGTGGTGCGTATTGGTTGTATGCATTACAACTCGATTGAAGAGATCGACTTGCTGTTCAATGTGCTTGAAGGGATCTTGCGAAGCCATTAGCAAGCAGTCACTAGCACTTAATAGCTAAAGAACTAGGGCGTGTTGATCTTTGCTGTACATTTCGCGTTCAACAATACATCGGTAGCCACATTAACATGAATGCCAGCGATAACATGCTGGCATAATTCCTTTCTAGCTTGTCATATCTACTTGAAATAGCTCGATAATGCTTAATTCTCCCAAAGGCATTTTCGACCAAGTGACGATACTTGTATAAACACCAATCCATACTGTCTTTGTCTATATCTTGTCCGTAATTGCGTTTAGCAATTACCGTTTCTCCGCCACGTTCCTTAACAAAAGTACGGAAAGGTTCGCTGTCATATCCTTTATCACAAACGATGGTATTAACTTCATCGAGTTGCTCAACTAAGCTTTCGGCATGCACTATATCGTGGCGTTGTCCCTCTGATAAATCAAAGCAAATCGGCAGGCCACCACTATCTACGGCTAAGTGAATTTTGGTTGAGTTGCCCCCGCGACTTTTTCCTATTTGCTCTGAACTTTCAGTAGCTGCACCTGTACTATGCTGATGTGCTCTAACTATAGAGCCATCAAGAAATACCCATTCAAAATCAGCCATGTTAGATAAACTTTTGAAAAGATTATCTAAAACCCCTTTCTTTGACCAAAGATTAAATCGTCTGTAAACGGTACTCCACTCTCCGAACTCAGAGGGTAGATCTCGCCAAGGAATACCAGTTCTCATTCGATAAAGTATTCCTTCAAATGTCATTCGATGTTCAGTTTTATCGTAAATACGACCTGTACTTTTCATAACTTGGAGTAGCAGTTCCCAGCGAATATCAGTTAGCATTGTTCTTGGCATGGTATTGGTTATGGTTTTACTTTTGGCGAAGCAAATTATAACTCTTTACCATGCTGTTCAAAAAACACTCACGAAAGATCAACACGCCCTAG